>CALHCK010000128.1 GCA_937936695.1 uncultured Polaribacter sp. | reverse complement strand
ATAAAATTAAAAGAAAATACCTCCAATTATACTTAAACGAGTTTATTTATAAACTCAATCGAAGGTATTTCGAAGATAAACTATTCGATAGGCTTGTAATTGCTAGTATTACAGGGTTATGAGTAAAAACGGATATTCAATAAAATATTTTAATTATTACCTTTAGGCAAAACTTAATTTTATGAATTACGGATTTCTTTCGGTATTACCACCTATAATAGCTATTGTTTTAGCATTAAGAACCAAGCAGGTGTATATAGCTCTACTATTTGGTATTTGGTTTTCTTGGTTGATTCTTAAAAGTTGGAATCCGTTAGAAGGCACTATAGCGATGATTGAAGCTTTGGTAAATGTTTTTCAGTCTAAAGGAAATACAAGAACTATTTTATTTAGTGCTTTGGTGGGTTCTTTGCTAATTTTTATTCAGTATTCTAGAGGTGTTGAGGGGTTTATAAATATCATCAATAAAAAATTAACAAAACTAGAAAGTAAAAAATCAGGATATAGTAGAGTAGTTGTGCAATTATTAGCAACAATTACAGGATTGTTGTTATTTGTAGAAACCAGTATAAGCTCTTTAACTGTGGGTACGTTGTATAGGCCTATTTTTGATAAATTAAAAATACCTAGAGAAAAATTGGCATACATAGCAGATTCTAGTTCTGCTCCATCGTCTATATTAATTCCGTTTAATGCATGGGGAGCATTTATTATGGGGTTGCTGTTAACACAGGGCGTAGATAAGCCTTTTGCAATGATGATGGCTTCTATAAAATATAATTTTTACCCTTTATTAACTATTGCAATTGTTTTTATTGTGATTTTTACTAAAAAGGATTTTGGGCCTATGAAAAAGGCAGAGCAAAGAACAAAAGAAACAGGCGAGTTAATGAATAAAAACTCTAAGCCTATGGTTTCTGATGAAATCACTTCGTTTCCGCCAAAAGACGGAATAAAGGCCAAAGCGTATAATATGATTGTACCGCTATTGGTAATGGTTTTTATGATGCCAGTAAATTTAATCTATACAGGTTGGGGTAGTGTTAAAACAGCAAATTCATTTTTAGATCATGCAACACAAGCTATTGGAGAAGGTTCTGGGTCTTCATCTGTTTTATATGCTGTAATTACAGCGCTTTTAGTAGCTATTTTCATGTACTTTGTACAAGGTTTTTTAAAGCCTAAAGAAGCTGTAAATTTAACATTAAAAGGAATTAGTGAGTTAATGCCACTGGCTTTGTTAATGTTGTTAGCGTTTGCTATTGGAGACGTTTGTAAAGAATTAGAAACAGGTAAATACGTTGCTGAGGTAACTAAAAGTTGGTTATCTATAGAGTTGTTACCAGCTTTTGTTTTTGTAATTAGTTCTTTTATAGCATTTGCAACAGGAACCTCTTGGGGTACTTTTGCTATTATGTTGGCAATTTCTATCCCTATGGCAAATACACATGGTGCAGATTTAACTATTGTAGTGGCTGCAACTTTAGGAGGAGGTATTTTTGGAGATCATTGTTCTCCTATATCAGATACTTCTATTATTTCTTCTATGGCATCTGCTAGCGATCATATAGATCATGTAAAAACACAATTACCTTATGCTTTAATTGGTGGTGTATTAACTACAATAATGTATTTAATGATTGGTTTTTTAGGGTGATAATTTATAATTGTAATAAAAAACAGTTCTGATTGAAACCAGAACTGTCTTTTAAATTTATGTTTAAATAAATTTATTTTTGAGGTTTGTAAATTGCCCCAGTTGCAAAATCTACAACAGCACCAGGCCAAAAAAGTAAAATGTCAGCAATTAAAGCACCTACTCTAATTTGTCTTTGTTGTTGTCCTGGTGCTGGTTTTGTTTTTTGGTAAGAAGTAACTTTTCCTCCAAAAACTGTTGCACAACTAGATAGCATTATTGTAGCTAAAACCATTGCAGTTACATTTTTTAATTTTCTCATTTTCTTTTAAATTTATGTTTGTTTATAGTTGAATTTATCTTTGATGGAGTTATTCTGCTAGAATCCCTCTTTTGTTAATTTCTTTAATCATACGTAATGCACCTTCTTTTATAGAGTTTTCTTTAAAAATAAAAGTTTTTTCGTACAATGTGTTTCCTTCAAAAAAAGTAACCTGAAAACGGTTATTTAGTTTAAATAATTCAGGTTGAATTAATTCTATTTTTGCAAAAGAATTTGCTGGTAAATTATCTAATTTTTTACGCAGTAAAGAGGTTGTTTTTGTTTCAGAAAATCCTTGAGAAACAATAACAATCATTTCTATAGCAATGTTTTTGTTATTAATAATGTATATGTTCCAATCGTCTGTTTTGTATATGTCATTGTATTCATAAACAGCGGCAATTTCTATATTACTAACTTTTGGTATTTGTATGTCCTTTTTCATTATAATAAAAGATAATTTAAGACCAAATTGTTAAGAATTCTTCCTTAGATATTTCTACACCATCACAATCATCAATTGTTAAATTGTGTGCGGCTAAATTACCATATTCATCTTCTGGGTTTTCTTTACAATATTTTAAAACTTTTCCATTTTCGTAAACGGTAATTTGTTTTAAAACATTGTCAGAATCATTTGTTTCAAAATACCAAGTAGAGGTTCCCCAACTAGCGTATTTGTCTTCTCTTTCTTCGTCCCAAAATTGTGAAAAGTAATTCATTATAGTACCGATTTAAATTGTTCTAAGAAACGTTTGTCATTTTCATAAAACATTCTAATATCCGGAATTTGATATAACAACATTGCAATACGCTCTATACCCATACCAAAAGCATAACCAGAGTATTTAGTTGGGTCTATATTTGCATTTTTTAAAACATTAGGGTCTACCATACCACATCCCATAATTTCTAACCAACCCGTACCTTTTGTAATTCTATAGTCAGTTTCTGTTTCTAACCCCCAATAAATGTCTACCTCTGCACTTGGTTCTGTAAACGGGAAATAAGAAGGACGCAAACGAATTTTAGATTTACCAAACATTTCTTTAGTAAAATATAAAAGAGTTTGTTTTAAATCAGCAAAAGAAACATCGGTATCTATATATAAACCTTCTACCTGATGAAAAATACAGTGCGCTCTGGCAGATATATCTTCGTTTCTAAAAACCCTACCAGGTGAAATTGTTCTAATAGGAGGTTCGTTTTTTTCCATGTAGCGTACTTGTACAGAAGAGGTGTGTGTACGTAATAAAATATCCGGATCTTGTTCTATAAAAAAGGTATCCTGCATATCTCTTGCAGGGTGATATTCTGGTAAGTTTAAAGCGGTAAAATTATGCCAATCATCTTCTATTTCAGGACCTTCGGAAACCGTAAAACCAATTCTGTTAAATACCTCTATAATTTGATTTTTTACCAATGATATAGGATGACGAGAACCTAAGTTAATTGGCTCAGAAGGACGTGTTAAATCTCCGTAAAAACCTTTTTCTTCTACAGCATTTTCTAAAGCATCATTTAATGCTACCACTTTATCTTCTGCAGATTTCTTTAAATTGTTTAGTGCTTGTCCAAAGTCTTTACGTAATGCAGCGTCTACATTCTTAAATTCAGAAAATAAACCTTTTAGCAAACCTTTGTTTCCTAAATATTTGATTCTGAATGACTCTACCTCTTCTTTGGTTGTTGCGTTAAACGAATTTACGTCGCCAATTAATTCTTTTACCTTATCTAACATTGTAATTTATAGAAAAAAATTCGACTACAAATTTAGTGTTTTTTAAATAGTTTTAAAGCGCTTTTTACTTTGTTAACATAAGTAAAACAGAATCAACTGAAATTTAGAAGCTTAACTTAAAAACAAAATGTTTTTTAATTTATGATATTTAAAAATAAGTATCTTTGTTTTGTTACTGTTTTATTAAATCAATAAAAAAATATGTCTAAAAATATAGAATCAAAAATAAAAGAGTTCATGAAAATGGTTAAAAAGAGAAATAACCATGAGCCAGAATTCTTACAAGCAGTTCAAGAAGTTGCAGAAACTGTAATACCATATATTGTAAACCATGATATATATCACGGAAAGAATATTTTATTGAGGATGGTAGAGCCCGAAAGATTAATTTCTTTTAGGGTTTGTTGGGTAGATGATGATGGTGAAGTACAGGTAAATAGAGGGTATAGAATTCAAATGAATTCTGCTATTGGGCCTTATAAAGGAGGGTTGCGTTTTCATCCAACAGTAAATGCAAGTATTTTAAAATTTTTAGCTTTTGAGCAGGTTTTTAAAAATTCTTTAACCACATTGCCAATGGGAGGTGGTAAAGGAGGTTCGGATTTTGATCCTAAAGGAAAATCGGACAACGAAATTATGCGTTTTTGTCATGCTTTTATGAGCGAATTATTTAGACATATTGGACCAAATACAGATGTACCTGCAGGAGATATTGGTGTGGGAGGACGTGAAATTGGGTTTATGTTTGGAATGTACAGAAAACTTAAAAACGAGTTTACAGGAGTATTAACAGGTAAAGGTGCTTCTTGGGGTGGTTCTTTAATTAGACCCGAAGCAACAGGGTACGGAAATGTGTATTTTGCGCAAAATATGCTACAAAGAAAAGGAGATTCTTTTGAAGGTAAAAAAGTAGTAATTTCAGGTGCTGGTAATGTAGCTCAGTTTGCAGCAGAAAAGGCAATAGAGTTAGGTGCTACTGTATTAACTTTTTCTGATTCTGGAGGTTATATTTTAGATGAAGAAGGTATTGATACAGAAAAACTAAAGTATGTAATGGCTCTTAAGAACGAAAAAAGAGGCAGAATTAGTGAATATGTAGAGGAATATCCTAATGCAAAATATTTTAAGGGAGAAAGACCTTGGTCTGTAAACTGTGATATTGCATTGCCTTGTGCAACACAAAACGAATTAAATGGTGATGAAGCAAAAACGCTGATAAAAAATGGTTGTATTTGTGTATCTGAGGGTGCAAATATGCCTTCTACACCAGAAGCAATTCATGAATTTACAAATGCAAAAATTTTATTTGCACCAGGTAAAGCAAGTAATGCAGGAGGGGTAGCAACATCTGGTTTAGAGATGAGTCAGAATTCATTAAGATTAAGTTGGTCTCGTAAAGAAGTAGATGAAAGACTAAAAGAAATTATGGAAGATATTCATGATTCTTGTGTAAAATATGGAGAGGCAGAAGATGGCTCTATAGATTACATTAAAGGTGCTAATATTGCTGGTTTTGTAAAAGTAGCAGACGCAATGTTAGCTCAAGGAATCGTGTAATTTTTTTATTAGAGATATAAAAAAAGCAGTATTAAATGTTATAATTTAATACTGCTTTTTTGTAACAAATAGTTTTTTAAACTAAAAATTTATTCTTGATTATCTATGGCATCTTTAATTTTACCTTCAAGCTCTTCCATTAATTCAGGATTGTCTTTTATAAGACCTTTTACAGCGTCTCTACCTTGTCCTAGTTTTGTTTCTCCGTAGCTAAACCAAGAACCACTCTTTTTAACAATTCCTAACTCTACACCAATATCTAAAATTTCTCCAACTTTAGAAATCCCTTGACCATACATAATATCAAACTCTGCAATTTGAAAAGGAGGTGCTACTTTGTTTTTTACGATTTTAACTTTTGTACTGTTTCAAATAACTCTGTCTCCATCTTTTATTTGCGTTCTTCTTCTAATATCTAAACGAACAGAAGCATAAAATTTTAATGCATTACCACCAGTAGTTGTTTCTGGGTTACCAAACATTACCCCAATTTTTTCTCTTAATTGGTTAATAAAAATAACAGTACAGTTTGTTTTAGAAATTGTACCAGTTAATTTACGTAATGCTTGAGACATTAAACGTGCATGAAGCCCCATTTTAGAGTCTCCCATTTCTCCTTCAATTTCAGATTTAGGAGTTAATGCAGCAACAGAATCAATAACCACAATATCTATTGCACCAGATCTAATTAAATTATCTGCAATTTCTAAAGCTTGCTCTCCATGGTCTGGCTGAGAAATGATTAAATTATCTATATCTACTCCTAAATTTTCTGCATAAAATTTATCAAAAGCGTGTTCTGCATCAATAAAAGCTGCAATTCCACCAGCTTTTTGTGCCTCTGCAATTGCGTGTAAAGTTAGGGTTGTTTTACCAGAAGATTCTGGCCCGTAAATTTCAACAACTCTTCCTCTTGGATAACCTCCAACGCCTAAGGCTAAATCTAACCCTAAAGAACCAGAAGAAATTGCGTCTACTTCTTGGGTAACTACATCGCCAAGTTTCATTACAGAACCTTTTCCGTAGGTTTTATCTAATTTATCTAAAGTAAGTTGTAATGCCTTTAATTTTGCTGTTTTTTCTTTATCTGCTGCTGCCATAAATCTATTCTGTGTATTATTTAATAAGAGCCACAAGTTACAAAAAAAGTATATTTAATTTCCTAAATTATACTATCGAATTTTGTACTATTGTTAACAATGAAAAAACACCGTCATTTTATTATTCATAAACCTTGGGGAATGATTTCTCAATTTGTAAATCCCGCAAAGCGGAAGAAAAAATTATTAGGTGATTTGTTTGATTTTCCTGAAGGAACCATGGCAATTGGTCGTTTAGATGTTCCATCTGAAGGTTTACTTTTATTGACCACCGACGGAAAAGTTTCTGCAGAAATTAGATCTAATAAATACGAAAAAGAATACTACGTTCAGGTAGATGGAATTATAACTGAAGAAGCTATTAAAAAACTAAAATCTGGTGTAGAAATTGGTTATGATGGAAAGAAATATATAACAAAACCAGGAAAAGTTTTTTTTATTGATGACCCTAAATTTCCTTTAAGAAGTCAAAAAATTAGAGATAAACGTCATGGACCTACAAGTTGGATTTCTATTATTATTAGAGAAGGAAAGTTTAGACAAGTTAGAAAAATGACTGCAGCTGTTGGTTTTCCAACTTTGCGTTTAGTTAGGGTTAGAATTGGTACTATAAAATTAGGAAATTTAGAAATTAATGGTGTAAAAGAGGTAAATAGTTTAAACTAACTCCTATCCATTCTAATATGCGGTATACCATCTTCTAAATATTCTTCACCTACTTGTTTAAATTTGTGAGATTCGTAGAATTTTTTTAAATATACTTGTGCCGAAATGGTAATTTTTTCAACTTTAAAATAAATTTTTACAGCTTTTATTGATGCTTTCATTAAGTTGTGACCAAAACCATATTTTCTTTCTAAAGCTGCTACCACAACTCTACCTATACTTGCATTTTTAAAATAATCTCCTGGTTTAAAAATACGTGTATACGCAACTATTTTATCGTTTTTAATTCCAAAAATATGTATTGCTTTTTGATCCTTTCCATCTAAATCTTGATATACACAATCTTGTTCAACTACAAAAACTTCTGATCGTAATTGTAGTATTTTATATAATTCTGTTGAAGATAATTTAGTGAAATTTTTAGTTATGAATTCCATTAACCAGCACAAGAAATTTTATTTACTCTATTTGCATGTCTTCCGCCTTCAAATTCAGTATTTAAGAAAACATCTACAAAACCAATAGCTTGTTGTAAAGACACAAAACGAGCTGGAATTGTTAAAATATTTGCATTATTATGTTGTCTTGTTAAAGCAACTAACTCATTATTCCAACAAAGAGC
>CALHCK010000127.1 GCA_937936695.1 uncultured Polaribacter sp. | reverse complement strand
TTTAAAAATGCTAGAGACTTTTAAAATACTAATTGATTATCTAAAAAATCCTAAATTAGAAAAAGACACTAATAAAAGTTTAAGATATCGTTTTTTAATATTCTACAGACTTTTTATTTTTTGCCTTTTTACAGGCATACTACTCTCTTTTTTATTTGGCTTTTTAGAGCAATTAGGATTATTAGACATGAATAGCCACAAACTTGAAAGTGCTTTTAAAAAATTAGGATCTTACAAAATAATCCTTTTAGGCGCCATTGTTGCTCCTATTTTAGAAGAACTTATCTTTAGGGCTCCATTAGTACTTTTTACATCTAAAAAGTCTTTTAAAATTGCCTTTTACAACCTTTCTATTATTTTTGGGTTTGTTCACTTATCTAATTATGAAATCACCCCTAAAATACTTCTAATATCTCCCATACTCGTACTTCCTCAAATTATATTAGGTGCGTATTTAGGTTTTATTAGAATACGTTTTGGACTACAATGGTCTATATTACTGCACGCGTGCTACAATGGTTTTTTAATGCTAATTAGTTTTACAGGTAAAAATTAAATGAACAAAACAACTCTTAAAGAATTTTTAGATGAAAAAGTATTGCTTTATAACAATACTAAATTTATAGAATCTGACCCCATACAAATACCACACTTATTTTCTAAAAAAGAAGACATAGAAATTGCCGCATTTTTAACCGCTACTATTTCTTGGGGAAACAGAACAATGATAATTAAAAATGCTTTTAAGATGATGGAGTATTTTGATAAGTCCCCTTATGACTTTATTAAAAACCATCAAGAAACAGACTTAAAAGTAGTAGACAATTTTGTTCACAGAACATTTAACGCTACAGATTTAAGACAATTTATAAAATCTTTACAACACATTTACACAAACCATAATGGATTAGAAAATGTGTTAGCTATTAAAAATAATGAGACTACTTACAAGAATTCTATTCATCATTTAAAACAACTGTTTTTTGAAATTCCGCACACAACAAGAACTCAGAAACACATTTCTGATCCTTTAAAAAACTCTGCTGCAAAAAGAATAAATATGTTTTTAAGATGGATGGTTAGAAACAATAAATCTGGTGTAGATTTTGGAATTTGGAACACTCATAACGCAGCTCATTTATCCTGTCCTTTAGACGTACATTCTGGCAACGTAGCAAGAAAATTAGGACTCTTAAAAAGAAAACAAAACGACTGGAAAGCGCTACATGAATTAGACCTAGAATTAAGAAAATTTGACAAAACAGATCCTGTAAAATATGATTTTGCACTATTTGGATTAGGTGTTTTTGAAAAGTTTTAACAGTACTATAAAACTACAAATTACAAACTATTTTTTTACTAAATTACAACTCTAAAAAAAATCATTAAAACATTAAATGCAATTTAAAAATCCAGAAATATTATATCTTTTTTCAGCACTAATAATTCCAATTTTAGTACATCTTTTTCAGCTTCAAAAATTTATAAAAGTACCTTTTACAAATGTTGCTTTTTTACAAAAAATAGCACAACAAACTCGTAAGAGCTCTCGCATAAAAAAATGGCTTATTTTAACACTAAGACTCTTTCTATTTTCTGCGATAGTTTTAGCTTTTTCCCAACCATATTTTAGCAATAAAACAGCAGACAAAAAACAACATATTTCTATTTATTTAGATAACTCTTTAAGTACTAATGCAAAAGGGAAAAAGGGTGTTTTAGTAAAATCTGCTATCAAAGAAATTATAGAAAATTCAACAAAAGAAAATTTATACTCACTACAAACAAATGATGGTTTTTACAAGAACCTAACAAAAAAATCTCTTAAAAAAACGCTTTTAAACATAACAGAAACATCAAAAAAACAAGATATCTCTACGGTTTTATTAAAATTAAACCAAACATTTAAAAACAAAACCAACACTTTAAATAAAACAATATTAATATCTGATTTTCAAAACAAAACAACAAGTGAGTTTACAAATGTAACACCTGCTTTTTCTGCAATACAACTTAAACCTAGTTTAAAAAACAACATTTCTGTAGATAGTGTATTTATAAGTAACAGCAACTCTGCTAATTTTACAATAAATGCTATTATAAAAAACCAAGGAGATTTAAAAAAGAACATCCCTGTAGCCATTTATAACAATAATAAACTTGTTAGTAAACAAACCACTTCTCTATCTAAAGACTCAGAAAAAACAATACAATTTATTATTACTAACAAAGATGTATTTAACGGAAAAATACAATTAACTTATAGCGACATTTTCAACTTTGATAATACTTTTTATTTCAACTATAAAACTAATCAAAAAATTAACGTTTTAGCTATTGGTAATCCGTCGGAATTTTTATCTAAAATTTACACTAAAAACGAATTTAATTTTACACATTCTAAAGTTCTAAACACAAATTACAACAACGTTTTAAAGCAACAATTAATTGTTTTAAATGAGTTAGAGAACATACCCGATATTCTATCAAAAAAAATAATAGAGTTTTTAAAAAACGGTGGAAACTTAGCTATTATTCCTAACGAAAATTCAGACATAAATAGCTACAATAAATTTTTAAAAAAATTAGAAATAGGTACTATTTCTTCTCAACAAAAAGACTCTCTAAAAATTACCAACATCAATTACAATCACCCGTTATTTAAAAATGTTTTCTCTAAAAAGATCAACAATTTTCAATATCCAATTACCACAAACCACTACCCTATTAAATCACAAAAAACAAGCACCATTCTCTCGCTAGAAAATAGTGCTTCGTTTATTTCTGAAATTCAAAAAAACAACAGTAAAATATATTGGATATCTAGTCCGTTAAACAAGAACAATAGCAATTTTACAAACTCACCTTTAGTAGTACCCGTATTTTATAATTTCGGAAAACAAAGCTTTAAACACCCTAAATTATTTTATCGTTTACACACAGAAAACACTATAGACGTAGTTACAAAATCGGCTAAAGACGAAGTTTTAAAAATTACTAACGCTACTAGTTCTTTTATACCATTGCAACAGATATATCAAAACAAAGTAAAAATAACCACAAACCAACAACCTTTAAAAGCTGGTTTTTACAACATCACAAAAGCAAAAGACACACTGGGTACTATTGCATACAATTATCCTAAATCTGAAAGTTTATTACAATTTTTAGATTTAAAGAAGCTTGCTGCTCAACAAGATAATTGTACCGTTTATGATACGGTAGCAGAAGCTTTAAAAAATATTAATAAAAAAAACGAAGTTCATTGGCTCTGGAAATGGTTTTTAGCCTTGGCAATTGTATCTTTGTGCCTAGAAATTTTGATTTTAAAATTCTATAAACCATGACCACGCTTATAAAATCGGCAACAATTATAGACGCCTCTAGCAAATATCATAAACAAGTAAAAGATATTTTAATTACAGAGGGAATTATTACAGAAATAGCAGATTCTATTGAAACAAAAAACACGTACCAACTTGTAGAACTAGATAATTTACATATTTCTTGCGGTTGGTTTGACACTAGCGTTTCTTTTGGAGAACCTGGTTACGAAGAAAGAGAAAATATTAAAAATGGATTGACAGTTGCTGCTAAAAGCGGCTTTACAGCTGTAGCAGTAAACGCAAATGCAAATCCTATAATAGACAACAAATCTGCCGTTGAATTTTTAAAAAATAAAGCCAACGGATTTGCCACCAACCTATATCCTATTGCTGCATTAACACAAGGTAGTAAAGGAATAGAAATGGCTGAATTGTACGACATGCAACAATCTGGAGCAATAGCTTTTGGAGATTACACCAAACCTATTGCAGATGATAATTTAATGAAAGTTGCTTTGTTGTATGCGCAAAACTTTAACGGATTAGTACTTAGTTTCCCTAAAAATAAATCTATTGCAGGAGAAGGAATTGCTAACGAAGGTATTAACAGTACTAAATTAGGACTGAAAGGGATTCCTGCTTTAGCAGAACACATTCAAATTGCTAGAGATTTATTTTTATTAGAATACACTGGTGGTAAATTACACATACCTACAATATCTACTCAAAAATCTGTAGCTCTTATAAAAGAGGCTAAAGAAAAAGGACTGCAAATAACTTGTAGTGTAGCAGCTCATCATATAACTTTATCTGATGACGAATTACACGAGTTTGATAGCAATTTTAAAACCAACCCTCCGTTAAGAACTATTGCAGATACTAAAGCTATACAAGAAGCTGTTAAAACAGGAACTATAGATATTATTACAGCAGACCACAACCCTATTGATGTAGAACATAAAAAAGTAGAGTTTGGAGAAGCTAAAGATGGAACTATTGGTTTAGAATCTATGTTTGGAGCTATTAATAACGTTTTAAACTTAGAAGATTTTATTGAAAATATTACTACAAGACCTAAAGAGGTTTTTGGTATAACAAATCATTCTATTTCAGAAAACAGTATTGCTGATATAACATTATTTAATCCTGATACTACATATACTTTTACTAAAGAAGCTATTTTGTCAACATCAAAAAATAGTGCTTTTATAAATAAAAAATTAAAAGGACTAGCTTATGGTATTTTTGCAAATAATCAACTTGTTTTAAAATAAAACATCAATATGGAAAATCACGAAGTAAGAGAAGGAAAAACAATGGCTATTATTAGCTACATTACTATTTTTGGTACCATTGCTGCTTTTATTATGAACTACAAAAAAAGAAATTCTTTTGCAGGTTTTCATATTAAACAAATGATCGGGATTTTCTTTTTATCGATGATTAACAAATATGTCATCCTTGATTATGCAGGTAGATTTTTTGGAGGATTTGTTTTTCTTTTCATCGCTTCATTATGGCTTATTGGTTTTATCGGAGCAGTTAGAGGTCAAGAAAAAGTAATTCCTTTCTTAGGAGAGCAATTTCAAGAGTGGTTTAAAAATTTATAATTTATAACATGAGCAACCTACATTACGTTGTTAGAGCACCAAAAAACAAAATAGAAAATCCGTCTTTACTTATTTTATTACATGGGTACGGAAGTAACGAACAAGATTTATTTTCTTTTGCTGAAGAACTACCTGAAGATTTATTAATTGTTAGTGCGCAAGCACCTTACCCTTTACAAATGGGTAGCTATGCATGGTACGCTATTAATTTTGATGAAATAAACGGTAAATTTTCAGATTTACAACAAGCCAAGGAATCTATAGATAAAATTGCTGTTTTTATTGATGAAATAAAAGCAAAATATAACACTAAATCTGATAAAACCTTTTTGTTAGGTTTTAGTCAAGGTGCTATTTTAAGCTACTCGTTAAGTTTCTTTTATCCTAATAAAGTAAATCATGTAATTGCTTTAAGCGGCTATATTAATACAGATTTACTCCCTTCTACTATTTCTAAAGAAATTACTACAGATTATTACGCATCTCATGGTACAGTAGACCAGGTTTTACCTATAGAATGGGCAAAAAACACAAAGCCTTTTTTAAGTAACTTAAACTTAGAATGTGATTATTCTGAGTACCCAGTTGGACATGGAGTTGCTCCTCAAAACTTTTTTAGTTTTAAAAAATGGATTGAAAACCGTTTGTAATTTTAATTAGAAAATAATAAGATAAAAAAAACACAAATAAAGTATATTCGTAACCTCGTAAATTTAATTTTACGAGGTTTACTTTTTTTAGACAATTACTACAAAACATGCAATTACTCCAATACATAACTCAACAAACACAAATAAGCACTAAATCTGTAGAAAACACCATTTCTTTACTTAACCAAGATGCTACCACACCTTTTATTGCCAGATACAGAAAAGAAGTTACAGGAAATTTAGACGAAGTACAAATTGGAGAAATTGTAAAATTTAAAGAAGCTTTTGAAACTTTAGAAAAAAGAAAAAAAGCCATTATTAAAGTATTAGAAGAACAACAAAGTTTAACCACCGAATTAAACACTAAAATAACAGCTTCTAAAGACTTAATTACACTAGAAGATCTTTATTTACCTTTTAAGAAAAAAAGAAAAACAAAAGCAGAAACAGCTCGTTTACAAGGTTTAGAGCCTTTAGCTAAAATGATAATGAGCCAGCGTGTAAGTGATTTAGAACACACTGCTGCTAAGTACGTTACTAATAAAGTAGCAACCATAGAAAATGCGTTAGAGGGCGCACGTTTTATTATTGCAGAATGGATAAATGAACGAACAGATATTAGAAACAACATTCGATATCAATTTGAAAGATACGCTACTATTTCATCAAAAATAATTAAAACAAAAAAAGAAGATGAAAAGGCTCAAAAATTTAAAGATTATTTTGATTGGGAAGAGTCTTTAAACCGTATTCCTTCTCATAGATTATTAGCTATTTTAAGAGCAGAAAACGAAGGTTTTATTCGTTTAAAAATAAATATAGATACAGAAAGAACTTTACAAAAAATAGAAGATTGTATTATTCGTACAAATAACGAGTGTACATCAGAAATTCAATTGGCAATTAAAGATGCTTTTAAACGTTTACTATATCCTTCTTTAGCAAACGAAGCATTAGCAATAGCCAAAGAAAAAGCAGATACTGCAGCTATTACCGTATTTTCTAAAAATTTAAAACAATTACTTTTAGGCGCTCCATTAGGAGAAAAAAAAGTATTAGCAATAGATCCTGGTTTTAGATCTGGGTGTAAAGTAGTTTGTTTAAATGAACAAGGAGATTTAGAGCATAACGAAACTATTTTTCCGCATGCGCCACAAAATAAATTAACAGATGCTATTAAAAAAATAAGTTTTTTAGCAGATGCGCATAAAATAGAAGCCATTGCTATTGGTAATGGTACCGCTTCTAGAGAAACAGAGCAATTTATTAAAAACATTCAATTTAAAAATAAAATAGATGTTTTTGTAGTTAGCGAAGCTGGAGCCTCTATTTACTCTGCTTCTAAAATTGCAAGAGACGAGTTTCCTGATTATGATGTTACTGTAAGAGGTGCTGTTTCTATTGGTAGGCGTTTACAAGA
>CALHCK010000126.1 GCA_937936695.1 uncultured Polaribacter sp. | reverse complement strand
GTAATAAATATAGCAGGTAGACAAAGAATGCTTAGTCAAAAACTGACTAAAGAAATTGTTTCTCTATCTGCTTTATCTAGTGTAAATGCTAGAAAAGAATTAAAGAGTAATATAGAAAAAACACTTTCTTTATGGGAGTTGTCTCATTACTCACTTCAAAAAGGAAACGACAGTTTAGGTTTACCTAAAGAAAATAGTAAAAAGGTAAATCAGAAATTTAAACTGATTAACCCTGTTTTCGATACTATTAAAAATGCCTCACAAATTATTGTTAATAAGTTAGCTAAAAACATAACTGTTTCTGTGGCTGACTTAGATTCGTGCATAAAAAAAGTAACCAGAAATGAAGGTTCTTTTTTATTGAAAATGGATCAAATTGTAAATCAATATGATATGGAGGCGAATGAAAAGGTCTCTTGGTTAAAAAAATTAGAGTTCTCTTTAATGATTTTAACATTGTTAATTTTGTTGGGTGAGTTTGTGTTTATTTTTTGGCCAGCTGCAAAATCTGTAAGAGCAACTTTAGCAGATTTGTTATTGGCAGAAAAAAAAGCTAAAAAAATGGCTTTTGATGCAGATGAGTTAAGTATCTCTAAAGAAAAATCTATAAAAGAATTACGCGCATTAAGTCATGCTATGGATGAAACTTTGCTGTTTGCAAGAGTTGCGCCTAATGGAAACTTGATACATTTAGGAAATAAGTTTTCTAGATTATTTAAACTTCCAAAATTTAAAAAAGAAATCCATTTTTGGGATGTTTTAACTACTAACGAAAATGAAAAAAGGTTAATAGAATTGCTATTAGACAATTACAAAAAAACAGGTTGGCAAGGAGAGTTAAAAGCTACTGCAAAAAATAATAAAGATATTTGGTTAGAAATGTCTATTATACCCTTTAGGCCAACAGAAGATAGATCTGAATTATTAATAATAGCATCTGATATTACAGATAGAAAAGCGGCTCAAATAGAAATAGAAAGACTAACTAAAAAGAGTTTTGAAGAAAAGATAGATCAGCAAAAAATAATATCCAGTAAAATTATAGAAAACCAAGAAAAAGAGCAAAATAGAATTGCTAAAGATGTACACGATGGTATTGGGCAAATGCTAACAGGTTTAAAATATAATTTAGAGAGTATTAATGTTGAAGATGTAGAAAAAACATCTGCAAAAATAACTCATTTAAAAGAGCTTACTTCTAACATTATAAAAGGAGTAAGAACAGCTACTTTTAATTTAACTCCGCCAGAATTATCAGACCATGGTATTGTGCCAGCTATAAATAAGTTAACCCAAGAATTAGCAAAATTAACAGGTAAAGAAATATTACTTTTTAATAAAACAGACTTTAATGATCGATTAGACTCTTTAACAGAAATTAATATTTACAGGATAATTCAAGAAGCAATAAACAATGCCATTAAATATGCAGAATCTTCTTACATTATTGTTTCTATGACTCATAGCAAAAAAATGCTAAGTATTGTTATAGATGACGATGGAAAAGGTTTTGAGCCTTCTAAAGTAAAAAAAGTAAGAAATGGAGATGGTGGTATGGGGATGACTTTTATGAAAGAACGTATTAAATATATTGATGGTAGAATGTTCTTGAATTCAGAACTAGGTAGTGGAACACGAGTAACCTTTAATATTCCTCTTAAAAATACGTAGTTTTACTTAAAAAAACTATTTTTGTATTTGTAAAAAGTTGTAATTATGATAAATGTAGTACTAGCAGACGATCATGTTTTGGTAAGAGACGGAATAAAAGCGCTTTTAGAAGATCAAACAAATATTTCTGTTGTAGACGAGGCTTCTAATGGAAAAGAAGCTTTAGAAGTGGTCGCAAAAAATAACCCGCACGTATTAATTGTAGATATTAGAATGCCAGAAATGAATGGTATAGAAGTAGTTGCAGAAATAAAAAAACACCATAAAAACGTAAAAACATTAGTGCTTTCTATGCATGACTCTGAAGAATATGTAATGAAATCTATAGAAGCAGGGGCAGATGGTTATTTATTAAAAGGTGCTAGTAAAAAAGAATTTTTAAAAGCTGTAAATAACGTAGCAGCTGGTAGAAAGTACTTTACAGGAGATGTGTCATCAATTATAATGAATAATTTTGTAAACGGTAACGTAATTAAAGAAGAGGTTACAGAGCCAGAGAAAAAAGAACTTCCTACAAAGCTAACTAAAAGAGAGAAACAGATTTTAACACTGGTTTTAGAGCTTAAAAATAACAAAGACATTGCAGAAGAGTTACAGATAAGTAAAAGAACTGCAGAAGTACATAGGTTTAATTTAATGAAAAAATTAGAAGTTAAAAACCTAATGGAATTAACAAAAAAAGCTAAAGAATACCAATTGGTGTAAGTATTTTGTTCTTTTGGTTTTTTTATTTTGATTTTTTTTAACATCAAATTTAGCAAATTCTTAAAATAATTCTTGTCAGATTATTAATTTGCTAATAATTAAAATATACGTATTTTTAAATATTAAAATTAAGTATTTATACTTAGTTTTGTGTTTTAAAATATATTAACTATGTTAAATTTACAAGCAGTAAAATCAGAAAAATTAAGTTTATTCGACTTTAAAAGCATATCAACACGTACTTTTTGGATTACTTCCATTTCATTTTTTATGTGTTTTTTCTCATGGTTTGGTATTGTACCATTTATGCCAGATGTTGTTAGAGATTTAGGTTTAACGCCAGATCAAAAATGGAATTCTATTATTTTAGCAGTATCGGGTACTGTTTTCGCAAGATTACTTATTGGTAAATTATGTGATAAATACGGGCCAAGGTTGTGTTATACTTTTTTATTAATGTTAGGTGCTGTACCTGTTGTATTATGTGGTTTGGTACAAACACCAGAACAGTTTTTAATTTGTAGATTATTTATTGGTTTTATTGGTGCTTCGTTTGTAATTACTCAAGTACATACTTCTTTAATGTTTGCGCCTAATATTGTAGGTACTGCAAATGCAACTTCTGCAGGATGGGGGAACTTAGGAGGAGGAGCAAATAGATTAGGGATGCCTTTAATTGCGGCAGCAGTTGTAGCTTTTGGTGTTGCAGATGCTAATGCTTGGAGATATTCTATGGTAATTGCAGGTATCGTATGTTTTTTAATGGGTATTGTATATTATTTCTTTACACAAGATACGCCTAAAGGAAACTTTAAAGAGTTAAAAGAGGCGGGCGAAATGGTAGTGACTAAAAAAGACCAAGTAGGTTTTTTAACCGTTTTAAAAGATTATAGAGTATGGATTTTATTTGTAGTGTATGCAGCTAGTTTTGGTATAGAGCTTACTGTGTATGGTACTATGGATGATTACTTACAGAATACATTTCAATTAGAAAGAGTAACGGCAGGTAATATTGTATTATCATTTGCTTTAATGAATATTTTTGCAAGAACTCTTGGAGGTTTCTTTGGAGATAAATTTGGGAAATTAAAAGGATTAAGAGGACGTGTTTTGTTTTTATCATTTATACTAGCAATTCAGGGAGTTATGTTAATCACTTTTTCAGGAGCTACTAGTTTAATTTTAGGAATTGTCTTATTAATTTCTTTTAGTTTAAGTGTACAAATGGCAGAAGGAGCAACATTTTCTGTAGTACCTTTTATTAATAAAAAAGCAATTGGTTCTGTTTCCGGAATTGTAGGAGCAGGAGGTAATGTTGGTGCGTTTTTAGCAGCAATGTTATTAAAATCTAAATCTGCCGTAGCAGAAAAAGCAGCAATTGCAGCAAACGAAGGTTTGGGAGAAGAGGTTGTAAAAGCAGCGCAATCTGCAGCATCGTCTAGTGCTGTATCTAGCGGATATTTATTAATAGGTTTTGTGGTAGTAGCAACAGCTATAGCTGCATTAACTATCAAGTTTTCTAAAGAAGAAGAAAATAGCGAAGCTGCTTTAAGTAAAGTATCAATAGCTTAGAAATTGAATTTTAAACTATAAGAGTTTAAAAGAAAATAAAAATATTTAATTCTTTTTAAAGAATTTAAATAAACAGATTGATTATTTATTAGGTGTTTTTTTATCGATTTAAAAATTCAAGCAACACTTTTTTAAGGTGTTAAGAATAATAAAATCAATTTTTGGATAGTAATAATTTAATGTCGTACTTAGTAAAAAACCTTAGTCTAAAATGATGAAAAATGAAGTAAAAACAACGTGTTCTTATTGTGGAGTTGGTTGTGGTATTATCGTAAAGAAAGACAACAACAATAAGGTTTATGTTGAAGGAGATAAAGATCATCCTGTAAACAAAGGAATGTTGTGTTCTAAAGGAATGAATTTGCATTATGTTGCAAATGATACTTCAGACAGAATTTTATATCCAGAAATGAGATGGTCTCGTTCTCATCCAAGAGAACGTGTTTCTTGGGATGATGCTTTAGATAGAGCAGCCAGCGTTTTTAAGTCGATTATAAAAAAATACGGACCAGATTCTGTAGCTTTTTACGTGTCGGGTCAAAGTTTAACAGAAGAATATTACATAGCTAATAAGCTTACAAAAGGTTTTTTAGGTACAAACAATATAGATACCAACTCGCGTTTGTGTATGAGTTCTGCGGTTGTTGGTTATAAAAAAACATTTGGAGAAGATAGTGTGCCTATTTCTTATGCAGATATAGAGTTGGCAGATACTTTTTTAATTACAGGAGCAAATCCTGCATGGTGTCATCCAATTTTATTCAGACGTATAGAAAAGCGTAAAGAAGAAAATCCAGATGTAAAAATAATAGTAATAGATCCGCGTAAAACAGATTCTGCTAGTTTTGCAGATTTGCATTTGCAATTAATACCAGGTACAGATGTTGTTTTGTACAATGCTATTGGTAGATGTTTATATAAAAGCGGATTGATAGATGAAGATTTTATAAAAAACCACACACAAGGTTTTGATGATTATAAGAAAATAATTTTTGACACCACATTAAAACAAGCTTCTAAAATATGTGGTGTACCAGCAAACGAAATAGAAAAGGCAGCAGAAATAATAGGGCTTTCTAAAGGTTTTATTAGTATGTGGGCTATGGGGTTAAACCAGAGTGTTGTAGGTACAGATAAAAACGTATCACTTTTAAACTTGTCTTTAATTACAGGTCAGGTTGGTAAACCAGGATCAGGACCATTTTCATTAACAGGGCAACCTAACGCAATGGGTGGTAGAGAAGTTGGTGGTATGGCAAATTTACTTGCTGTTCATAAAGATTTAATGAATGAAGAGCATCGTAGAGAAGTTGCACAATTTTGGGGTGTAGATAAAATTAACCCAAAACCAGGTTTAACTGCTACAGAAATGTTTGATGCTTTAGAAAGCGGAAAACTAAAAGCAGTTTGGATTGCTTGTACAAATCCTTTAGTAAGTTTACCTAATTCTCATCAAATAGAAAAAGCAATGGCAAACTCTAAGTTTGTTGTTGTTCAAGAAATTTCTCATAAAGCAGATACTGTAAAATTTGCAGATTTAGTATTGCCTGCTGCAGGTTGGTTAGAGAAAGAAGGTACTATGACAAATTCTGAACGAAGAATATCATATTTACCAAAAGAAATAGAAGCACCAGGAGAGGCAAGACCAGATGTAGAAATCTTCTGTGATTTTGCACAAAGAATGGGCTTTAGAGGTTTTAATTACAATAGCGCAGAAGAAATTTACGACGAATATGCGTCTATGACAAAAGGGACAAATATTGACGTTTCTTTTTTAAATTATGATCGTTTAAAAAACGAAGGAACCTTTCAGTGGCCTGTAAATGAATATAGACATAAAGGTACTCCTCGTCTTTTTGAAGATAAACAATTTTATACGCCTACTAAAAAGGCTATTTTTAATATACCGTCTACAATAGAAAATACATCTGTTAAAACAGATGATCAATTCCCGTTAATTTTAACTACAGGTAGAATTAGAGATCAGTGGCATACCATGACAAAAACAGGTAAAGTGTCTCGTTTAAAAACACACTATCCAAAGCCTGTTTTAGAAATTAATGCTGTAGATGCTTATTTAAATAATTTAAAAGACGCAGATATAGCAGAAATTAAAAGTGCAAACGGAGTTGTTAGAGTTCGTGTAAAAATAACAGAGGCTATTAAAGAAGGAGTTGTTTTTTTACCAATGCATTGGGGTAAGGTATTAAATAGCAATTTAAATAGAGCTAATAATTTAACCAATACTCATATAGATCCGGTTTCTAAAGAACCAGATTTTAAATTTACAGCAGTATCGGTTTCTAAATATAAAAAACCTAAAGAAAAAATAGTAATTGCAGGTGCAGGTGCTGCTGCTTTTAGGTTTATTCAAAACTACAGAGATTATAACGATTTAGATGAAATTCATGTTTTTTCTAAAGAGTCAAACTTATTTTATAACAGAGTTTTATTGCCAGAATATGTAACAGAAGAGTTAACATGGCAACAGTTATTAAAAATTAAAAATGCAGAGTTAGGTAATTTAAATATTACAATTCACCCAGAAACATTAATAGACAAGATAGATCAAAATTCTAAAACAGTTGTAGATTCTAACGGAGAAACACATAATTTTGATAAGCTTATTCTTGCTACGGGTAGTAGAGCATTTATTCCAAAAGATGTACAAATAGATTTACCAGGTAGGTTTACTATGCGTAACAAAACAGATGCAGACGACTTTAAAAAATACTTAGATAATACAGGATTGCCTCCAGAAGAGCAACATGTTGTAATTGTAGGTGGTGGATTATTAGGTTTAGAGTTGGCAGCTGCAATGAAGCACAAAAATGTAAAAATTACTATTGTGCAAAGAGCTTCTAGATTAATGGAACGTCAGTTAGATAAAATTTCTAGTAAATTACTAGCTTTAGATGTTCAGGAAAGAGGTATTCAAATTTATTTTGATAATGAAGTTAGTACTGTTTTTGATGATGATGAAACAGGAGAATTAACCATTAATTTAAAAAGTGGTAAGTACATAACGGCTAATGCAATTGTATATGCTATTGGTACGCAACCTAATATAGAAATTGCAAAAAGAAACGGAATTGTTTGTGGTAGAGGTATAAAGGTAAATCAACATTTACAATCATCTCATCCAGATATTTTTGCGATAGGAGAAATAGCAGAATTTAACAATCAGTTATTTGGTATTACGTCTGCAGCAGAAGAGCAAGCAGGTATTTTGGCTAATTTTATAGCGGGAGATATTAGTGAGGCTTACAATGGTTCTGTATTAATGAATATTCTAAAATTTAATGATTTAAATTTATGTAGTATCGGAGATATTATAGTGCCAGAAAATGATCCTAGTTATGAGGAAATTATCTTTACAGATATTTCTAAACGATACTATAAAAAATGTATTGTTAAAGATGATTTGCTGATTGGTGCTGTTTTAATGGGTGATAAAAAAGAATTTGCCGAGTTTAAAACCATGATAGAGAGTAAAATTGAGATGTCTGATAAAAGAGATAAACTTTTAAGAGGCGCTTCTAATGATACACCTATGTTAGGAGAATTGGTTTGTTCTTGTAGTCAGGTTGGTTCTGGTAATATAGAAGAAGCAATAGCTGGCGGATGCACAAACTTTACAGAACTATGTAATAAAACAGGTGCAGGTTTAGGTTGCGGAAGCTGTAAAACTGAGGTTAGAGAAATTTTAAATAGCGTAAAAGTAGGTGTGTAATGAGCAAGCAGTTAAATAGAGTTATCGTAAAAGGAGGGGTATTATCTCCGGGTGAATTAAAATACATTTGCGAAGCCGTAGAAAGTGTTGGTTTAAAAACAATTTCTTTTGGGTCTAGACAAGATATTTTATTACCAAAAAAATTAAAAGCAGAAGATTTAACGCAATTTGAAAAGTTAGAAATTGTAGAATCTGATGAGGTTAAGGTAGAAAATATAGTATCTTCTTATGTGTCTGCAGATATTTTTCCGAGTACTTCTTGGTTAACAGGAGATAGGTATTTGTACATTTTAGAGCAATTTAGATCTAAATCTACATTAAAGATAAATATTACAGATCCTAAGCAGCGTTTAGTTCCTTTATTTACAGGTAACATCAATTTTATAGCTTCAGATCATGAAGATTACTGGTATTTGTACGTTAGACTTCCAGACTGGAAAGAAACAAAAATGTATCCTGCCTTAATTTATAGTTGGGACATGCATAAAATAGAAACAGCTATAGAAAATGTTTTACAAGAAGAACCAGAAGATGTAGAAACTATTTTTGAGTTAGTAAGTGATGCTATAGATACTAACAATAGAACCGTAGATAAGGTTTTAGAAGTTCCTTTTTATCCTTTTCCTTATTGTGAAGGAATGAATAGGTTAGGAGTTGATAAGTACTGGTTAGGTTTATATTGGAGAAATAATAAATATGACATTTCTTTCTTAAAAGAAATGTGCGAACTATGTTCGGAAAATAAAATAGGAAAAATAACAATTACGCCTTGGAAATCTTTTGTGGTAAAAGGAATTCCTAGAGATGCTAAATTGGTTTGGGAAAAATTTTTAGGAAAAAGAGGAATCAATGTAAGGCATTCTATGTTAGAGTTAAATTGGCATTTGCCAGTAGCTAATAAAGATGCTTTAAATTTAAAAAAATACTTAGTTACTAATTTTGATCAGAATGATATTAGTACTTACGGATTAACATTTGGTATTACAGAGTACAGTAAAACGTCTCGTTATTTTACCTCTATTGTTGTAGAAAAAAATAAGCAGCCAGAAATGATAGGTAATTTTCAGACAAGAGACACCTATAATTTGTTGTATGCTAAGAATTTTGATCCTAATACAAGAGAGTATGTAATACATGTGCAAGATGTAGATAAAGTAGAGTTACCAGGTTTGCTGATGGAGTTGAGTCAGCTGTATTTTGATGAATTAGGTAAAGAACGAGAAGAAAAAGTTGTTGCTAAGGCTAAAAAAGAATCTGTAAAGTTAGAGGTATATCAATGTCAAGATTGTTTAACGGTTTATGATGAAGCGTTTGGTGATATTACTCAAAATATAGCCCCTAAAACTATTTTTAGTGAACTTTCAGAGGATTACGAATGTTCTTTATGTGAGGCTCCAAAAACAAGTTTTGAAAAAGTTGTATTAATAAAATAAAAAAAATAAAGTAGTGTATCCAAATAATATTTCTTTGTCTAATAGAAAAATAATTTCAGATTTTTCATGTTCTTCATGCGATAATGAAGAATGCCTTATAAAAAAAAATTTAGGAAAATTGTCTGACGCTACTTTTATAGAGGATAAAAAAACCCTTAAATGTAAAAAAGGGCAACAATTTATTATGGAAGGTGCTCCAGTAAATGGCTTGTTTTTTATATTAGAAGGTACTGTAAAGGTTTTTAGAACCGGTATAAATGGTAGAGAGCAAATAGTTAGGTTTGCTAAAGAAGGAGAAATTATTGGGCATAGAGGATTCGGTACAGAAGAATATTATTCAATAGGAGCCATTGCGTTACAAGATGCAAAACTATGTTATTTTTCTAAAGATAGCTTACAAGAATCTCTTATCCAAAACCCAAAGTTTGCGTATGATATGATGTTGTTTTACGCAAATGAATTAAATAGAAGTGAATCTAAAGTAAAATCTATTTCTCAAATGACAGTAAGAGAACGTGTAATAGATACTTTACTATATATTCATAGAAAATTTGGTGATTTAAGAGGTTTTTTAAATTTACCATTGAGTAGAAGAGAGTATGCAGATTATGCAGGAACAACAGAAGAGCAAGTTATAAGAATTTTTTCTGCTTTAAAGAAAGAAGGCTTAATTGTAGCTCAACAAAAAAAGATAGGCATCAGTGATGTGCAGGTATTAAAAAATGAAATAAGTGAACATAATTATTTCTTAGATACCTAATTAAAGTTTAGTGTTTGTGTTAGGTTTCTAATTTCGAAATCTGATTTTTATTAAAGACCATTCAATTATATAATTGGATGGTCTTTTTTTTCTAAGTAATTTAAGTAAGAATAAATAATTGCATATTTTTTTATGTGTTTTATCAAGTTTTAACTTGTTCAAAAGATTGTTATAGTAGGGTTTATATCATATTTACTTAATAAGTAACATTATATTTTTGAATCAAATAAGTAGTAATACTTAGTACTGTTAATTAAACAAATAAAAAATTAAAATAATGGAAGCACAAACAGTAACCCTTGTTCAAGAATCATTTAAAAAGGTAAAGCCTATAGCGCCACAGGCAGCAGAAATTTTTTATGGTAAATTATTTGAGTTAGATCCAAAATTAAAACCTTTATTTCCTAGTGGAGATGAGGCTATGAAAAATCAAGGAAATAAATTGATGACCATGTTGGGGGCTGCTGTAGCAGGATTAAGTAACATAGATGCTTTAATACCGGTATTACAAGGTTTGGGTAAAAGACATGTAGATTACAAGGTAGAGGCTTCTCATTATGATACTGTAGGTGCTGCACTTTTATCAACATTAGAAGCTGGTTTAGGAGACGATTTTACTCCAGAAGTTAAAGAAGCATGGGCTAGTGTGTATGGTACAATGGCAAATGTAATGATTGAAGCATCTTATTAATATTTTAAATCTATACAAACATGAAAAATATCTACAAAATAACTCTATTATCATTATTTAGTGTTGGTCTTTTAAATTCTTGCGGTGGTGTTCCCGAAGAAAAAACAACTGCATCTGGAGTAGAAAAGGCTTTTTCAGTAGCCGAAGTTTTAGAAATGGTTGCTAAAGAAAACGATGTAACCAGAACTCTTTATACAAAAGCTATTGTAGGAAAAGGAAAAAAGCAAGGAATGAAGTTTGATGAAGATTGGAGAAAAGATGATGTTGAGGCAGGACCTTTACCAGCTTTGTTTTTAAGAGGAGTTGCTTCTAGTATAAGAAAAAGCCCTGTGCCTTTAGGTTTGTACTTAGGTTCTGATTTTCCTATAAATGCTGCAAATAAATTTGAAGGTAAACAAGCAACATTATTTAAGAAAATTAAAGAAGACAGAAAACCACAGTTTTTTTATGACGAAGATCAGAAGTTGCACACAGCTATGTTTGTAGATGTTGCAAGTGCTGGTGCGTGTGTTTCTTGTCATAATGATCATCCTCAAACATCAAAAACAGATTGGAAATTAGGAGACCCTATGGGGGCAACAACTTGGCAATACCCAAAAGATTCGCTGTCTTATAAAGAAACAATTGCTTTATTAGGTTCTTATGCTCAGGGTACTGTAGATATTTATAAAGAATATTTAGCAGAGATTAAAGAGTTTAAGAAAAGTGATAAGCCTGTTATTGGTGATAAATGGCCAGCAGATGGAAATTACTTGCCAACAGCAGAAGTTTTTTTAGACAGTGTTAAGAAATTAACGTCTTACCAAACAATGAAATATTTAGTAGCTAAGAAGTAATTAATAAATTTAAAATTATAGCCCATTATTGGTTGTTAATAATCAATTAATGGGTTTATTTTTTAAATTAAAATCATCAATCCACATGGTTTTTAACGGTAATAAATCTACAATAATTGGTCTTGTTTTTTTGATAGCTTATTTTGTTCAGTTTTTTTTAAAAATAGAATGGAACTGGTTATTAGAAATTCAACAACAAGAAATGTTTAAAAGATGGTCTGGTCTTTTTTTAGCATTATTTATTGTGTTTCAATGGATGTTTTCTTTAACAAGATCTGTTAAGGGTTTAAGAAAATACAATTTAACCATGCAAAATGCTCACAAGTGGTTAGGCGCAATAAGTCCTTTATTTTTCTATGTTCATAGCATGCATTTAGGTTATGGGTATTTATTGTTATTAACATATATTTTCTTTTTTAATACCCTTTTGGGTTATATAAATTTAGATGTAATAAAAAATGATGGAGAGTGGCTGTTTAAAGGTTGGATGATTACACATGTAGCTTTATCATTAATCATAACAATACTGCTGTTATTTCATATAACAATGGTGTTTTATTATAAATAAAAAGATTTGAAATTATTAGTAAAAGATATAATTAAAGAAACCAATGATGCAATTACTGTTTGTTTTAAAAACGGAAACTTGTTTAGAAAACTAAAGTATAAGCCAGGGCAATTTTTAACGATTCATACTTCTATAAATAATAAAGTTGAAAAAAGAGCATATTCTTTTAGCAGCAATCCTTTTACAGATAAAGATTTAAAAATAACAATTAAACGAGTAGAAAAAGGATTGGTTTCTAATTATGTGCACGATTCTTTGAAAGTTGGAGATAAAATTGTTGTAGACAATGCTGCAGGATCTTTTTTTGTAGAGCCATCTAGTAAAGTACAAAAACAATATGTGTTATTTGCAGGAGGTAGCGGAGTTACGCCTATGTTTTCTATAACAAAATCTATTTTAACAGAAGAAAAAAACTCTAAAGTATTATTGATTTATGCAAATCAGAATATGGAGTCTATTATTTTTCATGATGAAATAAAATCTCTTGAAAAACAATACAGTTCAGCTTTTAAAGTAGAACATATTGTTTCTGATATCCAGGAAGAAAAAGATAATTACCACTCGGGTTTAGCTACTACAGTATTAATAGATCGTATTTTTTCTAAACATAATATTACATATGATGATCATCAGTATATGATATGTGGACCTTTTGGGTATATGGAAAAAATTAAAGAGGTTTTAAAAGAAAATGGTGTTACAAGGGATAAAATTAAGGTAGAAGTTTTTAAAACTCCAGAGGTAAAAGCAACTAATAAAGATTTAGAAAGCGATGTTACTATTAACTATAAAGGAAAAGAACATCAAATAAAAGTAAAAGGAGATAAAACTATTTTAAGGCAAGCGATGTCTAAAAATATTGCATTGCCTTATTCTTGTAGGTCTGGTATGTGCTCTACCTGTAAAGCTAAATGTGTAGAAGGAGAGGTAAAAATGACAGACGGACATTTTTTGTCTGAAAGTGAAGTAGCAGATGGTAATATTTTAACTTGTATTAGTTACCCTGTTACAGAAAAAGTTGTGATTGAAATTTAATAATGTATCTATGTTTAAAATAAGTCCACTTCGTAAAAGGCAATTTTTTGGTGCCATTATTGGTTTAATTTTAGGAATACCGTTAGTGTATGTGTTAACTTTAGATGCAAGCGAAGAATATGTTTCTATAGGTCCTATGAATACTGGGCACGATGATTTAAAGTGCTTTGCATGTCATGCAGATGCAAAAGGAAATTTATTTCAACAACTGCAATCTAATATTTCTCATAAATTAGGAGCAAGAGGTGAAGGAGTAGATTTTGGAACAAAAGATGTTACTGTAGATAATTGTTTACAGTGTCATGACAGGCCAAATGATAGGCATCCTGTATATCGGTTTTCTGAACCACGGTTTAAAGATGCTATTAAAAATATAGATGCTACTACATGTATTACGTGTCATACAGAGCATAAAGAAGAAAGAGTTTCTGTAAAATCTATTAATTATTGTATGAATTGTCATCAGACCTTAGAAGTAGAAGATGACCCTGTTGATATTTCTCATCAAGAGTTAATAAAAAAAGAACAATGGTTTACCTGTATCCAGTGTCATGATTTTCATGGGAATCATAAATATGAAGTACCTCATAAGTTAGCTGATACAATACCAATGAAATCTATTGAAGCGTATTTTAAAGGAGGAGAAGACCCTTATGGAAATACTAAAAAATATACCGCATTATCATTAGAAGACTGGTTAAAGTCTTTTAATAAATAACTTTTTATAATTTGTTATATTTTCTTAAAGCTTAATACTACTTAGTATTAAGCTTTTTTACGTAGTAGTAGTTTTTTTTTACTGCAATTTTATTGTACGTATCTTTTTTAAGTAATTTAATGGGTTGTTTTATAGTGTTTTATGTTTTTTTGCTGCGATAAATCATATTTATTAGTGTTTTAAAAAGATGTTTATAAGTGTTACTTAGCATTATTTGATAAAGTATCTACTTATATCTTTGTCAAAAAATAAGTATTAATACGTAGATTACTAAAACTTACTAAACATGAAATCTCTATTTAAAAAATCAACTTACATTTTACCGGCAGCAATGTTATTATTTGCTTGTGGTGGTAAAGAAACAAAAAAGACTACAACAACTACTGTTGAGGCTAAAACAGTAAAAACAAAAACCTTGGAGATTGAGAAGCCTCAGTTAACATTTGGTTTTATTAAACTAACAGACATGGCTCCTTTAGCAATTGCTAAAGAAAAAGGGTTTTTTGAAGACGAAGGATTATTTGTTTCTGTAGAAGCACAATCTAACTGGAAAAATGTTTTAGATAGAGTTATCGATGGACAATTAGATGGTTCTCATATGTTAGCAGGTCAGCCAATTGCTGCGGGTGCAGGTTTTGGTAGACAAGCAAAGTTAGTAACTCCTTTTTCTATGGATTTAAATGGAAACGGAATTACAGTTTCTAATGATGTTTGGTCT
>CALHCK010000125.1 GCA_937936695.1 uncultured Polaribacter sp. | reverse complement strand
ATTCCGAAAATAATGAAGAATTGGTAAGTAAACCAGAAGATATTTGTGTAGAGATTGAAGCTTGGGGTGGTAATTCTGAGATATCAGGTGATTGGAATTATTTAAAGGATAAGATAGAAATTCCTGCTACAACTGATAAGGATAAATCATCTGGAGAATGGAGATTTAATAATGTAGAATATACAGCAAAAGATTTTTCATGTGGTTCTTCTAAAGAAAATAGAGAGGTTAAAATTTTAACAAATATTAATAGTTTTAAACTAAATAAAGATGGAACTTTTTTTATGAATATTATAGATTCTCGTGAAACTTATTTAGAAAATGACTTTGTAATACCATCAGAAACTGGTGTTTTTAACTCAAATCAATGTTTAGAAAAACCTAGAAAAATTATTACTGATACAGACTATTATGGTAATTGGGCTTATGATGAAGAATCTGATGAGTTAACAATTATAAATTTTAAAATAAAAGGCAAGACAAATCCTGAAAAAGAAGAAATAATTCCAGGAGGTCGTATATGGTTATACAAAGGATCTCTTAGTTTAGATAACAATACATTAAATATCATAGATAATAAAAGAAATGAAGCTAGAGATAGACCTTCTTCTGTATTTTTTTTACCAATAACACATGTACTATCTAGATAAAAAAGATTAACAGTAAATTATAAAAAGAAGTCAATTCTAATTAGAGTTGACTTCTTTTTTGTTTTAGAATTGTTATTTTTGCAATCAAAATAAACAATAAAACGAATTAATGGATACTATTAACGAAACTAACTTTACGTTTTTAAACCAAAAGTCAGTATATAAAGGTAAAGTAAGAGAGGTTTATAATATTAATGACGAGTTGTTGGTAATGATAGCTTCTGATAGGTTGTCTGCATTTGATGTAATTTTACCACGTCAGATACCATTTAAAGGTCAGATTTTAAATCAGATTGCAACAAAAATGATGAATGATACAGCAGATATTGTTCCTAATTGGTTAATTGCAAATCCAGATGAAAACGTAGCTATTGGTCATTTATGTGAGCCTTTTAAAGTAGAAATGGTTATTAGAGGGTATGTTTCTGGTCATGCGGCTAGAGAATATAAAGCAGGTAAGAGAGTTTTATGTGGTGTACCAATGCCAGAGGGTTTAAAAGAAAATGATAAATTTCCAAGTCCGTTAATTACTCCTTCTACAAAAGCAGATAATGGAGAGCATGATGAGGATATTTCTAGAGAAGATATTTTAGCAAAAGGAATTGTTTCTGAAGAAGATTATATTGTTTTAGAAAACTATACAAGGGCTCTTTTTAAAAGAGGAACAGAAATAGCTGCTAAAAGAGGATTAATTTTAGTTGATACTAAATATGAATTCGGGAAGACAAAAGACGGTAAAATTGTTTTAATTGATGAAATTCATACACCAGATTCTTCTCGCTATTTTTATGCAGAAGGATATCAAGAAAGACAAGATAAAGGAGAATCTCAAAAGCAATTATCTAAAGAATTTGTACGTCAATGGTTAATAGAAAATGGTTTTCAGGGTAAAGAGGGTCAACAAATACCAGAAATGACAGATGCTAAAATTTTAGAAATATCGAATAGATATATAGAGTTATATGAGCAAATTACTGGCGAAAATTTTGTAAAAGCAAACACGAATAACGTGTTAAATAGAATAGAAAAAAACGTTACATCTTTTTTAGCTGATAAAAATTAATAAAAAAACTACAATGATTATAGAACCAAGAACAAGAGGATTTATTTGTTTAACGTCTCATCCAACAGGATGCGAGCAAAACGTTATCAATCAAATAGAATATGTAAAATCTAAAGGAGCAATTAACGGACCTAAAAAGGTATTAGTAATTGGTTCTTCAACAGGATTTGGTTTAGCTTCAAGAATAACAAGTGCATTTGGATCTGATGCAGCTACAATAGGTGTTTTCTTTGATAAACCAGCAACAGAAGGTAGACCAGGGTCTCCTGGATTTTATAACACAGCTGCTTTTGAAAAACATGCGAATGCAGCAGGTTTATATGCAAAAAGTATTAATGGTGATGCTTTTTCTAATGAAATAAAGCAAGAGGTTGTAAATTTAATAAAAGAAGATTTAGGTAAAATAGATTTAGTAATTTACAGTTTAGCTTCTCCTGTAAGAAAGCATCCTGTTTCAGGAAAAAGATTTAAATCTGTTTTAAAGCCTATTGGAGATATTTTTTCTAACAAAACAGTAGATTTTCATACAGGTAATGTATCAGAAGTTTCTATTAATCCTGCCGAGGGAGAAGATGTAGAAAATACGGTTACTGTAATGGGAGGAGAAGATTGGAAAATGTGGATAGATGCTTTACAAGCTGAAAATTTATTAGCTGAAGGAGCTACTACAGTTGCATACTCTTACATTGGGCCAGAAGTAACAAAACCAGTATACAGAAACGGTACAATTGGTGCAGCTAAAGATCATTTAGAAGCAACCGCTTTTACCATTGCAGACGATTTAAAATCTATAGGAGGTAAAGCATTTGTTTCTGTAAATAAAGCATTAGTTACTCAGGCTAGTTCTGCAATTCCTGTAATACCTTTGTACATTTCATTATTGTACAAAACAATGAAAGCAAAAGGGATTCATGAAGGTTGTATAGAACAAATTCAGCGTTTGTATAGCGAGCGTTTATTTGGTGGAGATTTGGCCTTAGATGAGAAAGGAAGAATTAGAATTGATGACTGGGAAATGAGAGAAGATGTACAAGCTGAAGTAGTAAAACTTTGGGAAACTGCATCAACTGAAAACCTATCTGAAATAGGAGATTTAGAAGGATATAGTAACGATTTTTACAACCTTTTTGGGTTTAAAGTACCTGGTGTAGATTATGATGCTGATGTTAATGAAGTTGTAGCTGTACCTAGTATTAAATAATATTTAATAATTTATTTATTATCATTTAAAAACCTCACAAATATAAATTTGTGAGGTTTTCTTTTTAACTTGTGTAAAATTTTAGAAATGAAAGCTGTAACGGTAAAACAATTAAAAGACGAACTGTCTTACAAATCTGAAGAAGAATTAAAAGAGTTGTGTTTACATTTATCTAAGTTTAAAAAAGAAAACAAAGAGCTTTTAACATATTTGTTGTTTCATGCCCATAATGAAGATGATTATGTTAATGTTGTTAAAGAAGAGTTAGATGCTCTTTTTACTACTATTAATACAAAGAGTTTATATTATATAAGAAAAAGTGTCAGAAAAATTTTATCATTAACAAAAAAATATATCAGGTATTCTAAAAAGAAAGAAACAGAGACAGAATTACTGCTTTATTTTTGTACAAAGTTAAAAGAAATAACACCAGCTATTAACAATAGCGTTACACTACAAAAAGTTTTTGATACACAGATAAAAATGATAAAAAAAGCGATTGATAAATTGCACGAAGATTTACAATACGATTATCAATTAGAATTAAATGAACTATTAGATGCATAAAAAAATAAGACCTACTTTGTTAAATTTAGTAAATGAAGGAACAACAAGTATAGAAAAATTTCAGAATGAAGTATTGCGTCCAGTTATAAAGATGCAACATTCATTATTAATAGCTATTTTTAATAATTATTTAGATAAGAAAAAGAAAGTAATAGTTGGTCTTTCAAAAGAAAAACAAAAAGAAGCTATAAAATCTATTTTAACAAAAGATATACAGTTTAAAAATAAAATTATAGGCTGTGTAATTGGTCAATTTTCTGATGAAGAAATAATAATTTATATCGATAATCAATCTGAAATAAATAGAAGGATTATTCAAATAATAATACAAAGACTACAAGATAGTTTTGCATAAAAAAACCGTTGTTTAAACAACGGTTTTTAATAATCAACCCAAAGACTATTTTTTATTATTTTATATCAACTTTATGTTGCAGATAAGTCTCTATAAAATAGTAAGATATCTCAAATTTAATTAAAAATGTTTAATTAAACAAAAAAATAATTAAACGTTTTTATTGTTTTCTGAAAGTAATTTCTTTTGATATCTACCTTGTACTACATCAATAATTACTAAAATAGCAATTACAAAGTAAAAAGTTGTTTTACTCATAGGTACAATTTCTTCACCAAATAATTTAATATGCGCTAAATGTCCTCCTTCGGTAACAAGCATAATTCCAACAATAAAAAGAATAAATAAACCTAATACTTCATACATTCTGTTTTTAGCTAAGAAAACAGATATTTTATCAGCTAAAAATAACATTAATAAACCACTGGCAACAATAGCAATTGCCATAATTATAAAAGCAGTTGTTTCATTATCTATTTCGCTAGTTAAACCAATTGCGGCTAAAATAGAATCAAAAGAAAAAACTAAATTCATAATAACAATACTTGTAATTACAGCATTTGCAGATTTTAAACGTTTTCCGTTTCCTTCTATATCTTTTTCTAAATCTTGTGTAGCAATCATATGCCAAATTTCTTTAATAGCTGTGTAAATAATAAAACCACCTCCTAATAACACAATAATACTATGTCCGTTAAAAGCATATTTTACAACATCATCTATACCACCTGTTAAAAAAGAAAAAGGTTTTTGAAAGTAACCTATAATTGAAACTAATAAAAATAAAAGTACAATTCTTAATACAATAGCAATCAAAATTCCTACTTTTCTAACTCTTTTCTGTTCGTTTTCTGGTGCTTTTTTAGATTCTAAAGAAATGTATAGTAAGTTGTCAAAACCTAAAACAGCCTGTAACATTACTAGCATTAGTAATGTGAAAATATTTTCTAACATAATTTTTTTTAATGATTAATAAATTAGATATTTAAAAGTCAAATATATTTAAACAAATTATAATTAAATGCTTCTACACTTCTTTTATTACAAAATAAAGTAACATTTGCATAAAAAATGCTGATTTTATTTTAAGGCTATAAAAATGAAAGCGTAAAAAGTAATTAAAACAAGTATTTGTATAAAATTTTTAAACTAACAAATGCAATTAAAATGGCAGTTGCTTTTTTTAGTTGAATAGGAGAAAAGTAATTATTGCTGATTCTACTACCTATTTGCCCTCCAATAAAAACAGTAATAAGTAAAATACCTGTT
>CALHCK010000124.1 GCA_937936695.1 uncultured Polaribacter sp. | reverse complement strand
CCATCTGCAATTATCTCAATTTCAAGCATACTAGTTTGTTATTTATTATATAATTTTGATGTATTAATAAATGTAATCTAAATAATTTTAAAATATAAAAAAAACGCTAATTAGTATTAGCGCTTTAATTTTTAATCTTGTTCTAACTGCCATCTCCAAGCAGATTCTAATGCATCGTCTAAACTTTTTTCTGTTTTCCAGTTTAGTTCTTTGTTGGCTATTGTTGTATCTGCAAAAGCAGCTGTAATATCTCCTTCTCGTCTACCTACAATTTTGTAGTTTAATTTTAAATTATTAACTCTTTCAAAGGCGTTAATAATTTCTAAAACAGAACTTCCTTTTCCTGTACCTACGTTAAAGTATTCAAAAGATTCTTTGTTTTTTTTGTTTAATAATCTATTTAAAGCCGCAATATGTGCTTTTGCTAAATCTACAACATGTATATAGTCTCTAATGGCTGTACCGTCATTTGTATCATAATCGTCTCCAAATACAGAAAGCTCTGCTCTAATTCCTGCTGCAGTTTGTGTAATAAACGGAATTAAGTTTTGAGGAACTCCCAAAGGTAGTTCTCCAATTTTAACAGATTCATGAGCGCCAATAGGGTTAAAATAGCGTAAAGCAATGCTATTTATATTATGAGCTTTACTAGCGTCTTTTAAAATTTCTTCTCCAATTTGTTTTGTGTTTCCATAAACAGATTCAGCAGTTTTAACGGGCGCTTTTTCTGTAATTGGTAATTCATCGACTTGCCCATACACAGTACAAGAAGAAGAAAATATAAAATTATTTAATTTACGATTTCTCATTTCTTGTAACAAATACACCAAAACACTTAAATTATTTTCGTAATAATCTAAAGGTTTGTGCATGCTTTCTCCAACGGCTTTAAAAGCTGCAAAATGAATAACTCCATCAATTTTATTATTGTCAAAAAAGGTTTTTACATCATTTTTGATTCTTAAATCAATTTGATGAAAATCGGGCTTTTTACCTGTTATTTCAGTAATACTATCTAATACTTTTATAGATGTGTTAGATAAATCATCTATAATAACAACTTCAAAACCTTCGTTTTGTAGTTCTACTACGGTATGAGATCCTATAAATCCTAATCCGCCTGTTACTAATATTTTTCTCATGCATAGCTTTTTTTATCCTACAAAATCTAAAATAGTTTTTGTAATGTATGTTAATTGTTCTTTATCTAATTCTGTGTGCATAGGTAAAGAAATTACTGTTTTTATAAGTTGATTTGTTACAGGGAAATCACTTTCCTTGTAGCGTGAATCTGCATACGCTTTTTGGGCATGTAATGCTACAGGATAATAAATAGCATTAGGTATGCCTTTTTCTAGTAAATGCTTATGTAAATTGTCTCTTTTACCATTTGTTATTTGTAATGTGTACTGATGAAAAACATGACAGTTACACGTGTTACAAATATTACCACAAGAACTAGATGTTGGCGTAATAATATTTTCTGATGATGAAAAAGCGTTGTTATAAAAACGAGCAGCATTTCTTCTGGCAGTACAATAAGCATCTAAATGAGGTAGTTTAGCTTTTAAAACACCTGCTTGAATAGAATCTAAACGAGAATTTACACCAACAACATCATGATAATAACGTTTGTACATTCCATGATTTACAATACCTCTAATTATATGGGCTAAATCATCATCATTTGTAAAAATAGCACCACCATCTCCGTAACATCCTAAATTTTTAGAAGGAAAGAAAGAAGTGGTTCCTACGTTACCAATTGTACCCGCTTTTTTCTTGTTTCCGTTTTTAAAAGTGTAATCTGCACCAATAGCCTGGGCATTATCTTCAATTACAAAAAGATTATGTTCTTTAGCAATTTCTAAAATAGCATCCATATTAGCTACCTGACCAAATAAATGTACCGGTACAATTGCTTTTGTTTTTGGAGTTATAGCTTTTTTTAAAGCATCAATGTCTATGTTAAATGTATCTTTATCTACATCAACTAAAACAGGAGTTAATTTTAACAAGCCTATAACTTCTACAGTTGCAGCAAAAGTAAAATCTGCAGTAATAACCTCGTCTCCTTGTTCTAAGCCTAAGCCCATCATTGCTATTTGTAGCGCATCTGTACCATTAGCACAAGGAATTACGTGTTTAACGTCTAAATATTTTTCTAGATCTGCCTGAAATTCATGAACTAAAGGTCCGTTTATGTATGCCGATGAATTTAACACTTCTTCTATAGAAGCATTTACAGTATGTTTTATTTGTTGGTATTGACTTTGCAAGTCAACCATTTGAATTTTTTTCATGTAGAAAATTTTGCTTACCAAAAATACAAACTAAGTTTAATTATATGTGAATAAAAATTGATTTTTATATCAATATAAATTATTATTCGGTATTATTTTTTAGAAATAAACAAAAAATAAGGTGTTAAAATTTGGTAAGTATTTGGTGTTATTTACAAGCGTTCCAAATGCTATCATTAGGGGGAGGGGCAGTAATGTTAATTTCTTCTTTATTTACAGGGTGTGTAAATTGTATTTTTCGTGCATGTAAATGAATGCTACCACCTTTGTTGCTTCTTGGAAAACCATATTTTAAATCGCCTTTAATAGGATGACCTATTTCAGATAATTGCGTTCTAATTTGGTGGTGTCTTCCTGTTTCTAAATCAATTTCTAATAAAGAATAATTGTCTAATTTTTTTATTGTTTTGTAGTGTAAAATAGCTTTTTTACTTCCAGAAATTTCTTTTTTGTATACAAAAGACTTATTTTTTTTAGGGTCTTTTTTTAAGAAGTTAACAAGACTATCTGCTTTTTTTTTAGGATGACTTTTTACTACGGCCCAATATGTTTTGTGAATGTTTTTATCTCTTAGCATTTTGTTTAAACGTTCTAAAGATTTAGAGGTTCTTGCAAAAATGATAATGCCAGATGTAGGTCTGTCTAATCTATGTACAA
>CALHCK010000123.1 GCA_937936695.1 uncultured Polaribacter sp. | reverse complement strand
TTTTTTTATTATTAAAATGCTAACTAATTATATTTTAGCAGACTTTACAGTCTTTACAATTCTAGCAGCAATTTTATAAGGATCTCCATTAGAAGAAGGTCTTCTATCTTCTAACCAACCTTTGTAACCTTTTTCAACAGCGATTAAAGGAATACGGATTGAAGCTCCTCTATCAGAAACTCCCCAAGAGAAATCAGTAATAGCAGCAGTTTCATGCTTACCAGTTAAACGCTCTTCGTTGTGTGCTCCATATACTTCAATATGTTCTTTAACAACCGGACGGAAAGCTTCACAAATTGCAGCATAAGTTTCTTTACTACCACAAGTTCTTAAAGTTGTGTTAGAGAAGTTTGCGTGCATACCAGAACCATTCCAGTCAGTATCACCTAATGGTTTTGGGTGGTACTCAATGTACATTCCTTTATCTTCAGTTAATCTGTTTAATAAGTAACGAGCAATCCAAATCTCATCACCAGCTTTTTTAGCTCCTTTTGCAAATAATTGGAACTCCCACTGACCACAAGCAACCTCTTGGTTAATACCTTCAAAGTTTAAACCAGCTTCAATACATAAATCAGCATGCTCTTCTACTAAGCTTCTTCCAAATGTGTTCTGACCACCAACTGAACAGTAGTACTGACCTTGCCATCCGTGATGAGGGAAACCAATTGGTAACTTAGTTTCAGAATCCATGATAAAGTATTCTTGTTCAAAACCAAACCAGAAATCATCATCTTCATCATCAATAGTAGCTCTACCATTAGATGCATGAGCAGTTCCGTCTGCATTCATAACTTCAGTCATAACTAAATAACCGTTTACACGAGCAGGGTCTGGGTAAATAGCAACTGGTACCAATAAACAGTCAGAAGAACCTCCTTCAGCTTGATTAGTAGAAGAACCATCGAAAGACCAGTTTCCTAATTCTTCTAAAGTTCCTTTAAAGTTTTCATGCTCTTCTACCTTTGTCTTACTTCTAAGCCCTTGAGTTGGGACACTTCCATCTAACCAGATGTATTCTAATTTAATTTTTGCCATAATAATGTATATAATTGTAATTATAATCTTCTTTTACAAAAATGAAATATTTTAGCTAAATATCAAAAAAATGAGGGGTAAAATATTTTAAAACCATAAAAAATAATTTTATCCCTAATTTTGAAAGGGTATCTTTGTTTAAAATTAAAAATAAAAAGAATAAACTAATAATATGTCAAGGATTAGATTCAATGCGCTGCAAGAAACATTACAAAGATCACCTTTAAAAGTTCTAGAAACAGAAAAAAGGTCATCACTTTTTGGGCAAAATGTTTTTAATAAGTATGCTATGCAACAGTACCTTACGCGTTCTGCATACGAGAGTGTAATGAATGCTATAGAGCACGGAACTAAAATAGATAGAAAAATTGCAGATCAGGTAGCAGTAAGCATGAAAGATTGGGCAATGTCTAAAGGAGCAACCCACTATACACATTGGTTTCAGCCACTTACAGGAGCAACTGCAGAAAAACACGATGCTTTTTTTGAATCTATTAACGGTAGTTTGGCAATGGAAAAGTTTGATGGCGAACAACTTGTTCAGCAAGAGCCAGATGCGTCTAGTTTTCCTAACGGAGGAATCCGAAATACTTTTGAAGCAAGAGGATACACTGCATGGGACCCTACATCGCCGGCATTTATATATGAAACCACACTTTGCATACCTACCATATTTGTAGCATATACAGGCGAAGCTTTAGACAATAAAACGCCTTTACTTAGAGCTTTACAATCGTTAGATACACATGCTACAGCAGTATGTAAATATTTTGATAAAAACGTAAGTAAAGTAAGTGCTACACTTGGTTGGGAACAAGAATTTTTTTTAATAGATGATGCTTTAGCACTTTCTAGACAAGACATACAACTTACAGGAAGAACTTTATTAGGGCACATACCTGCAAAAGGGCAACAGTTAGAAGACCATTATTTTGGAACAATACCTGCAAGAGCCATGAGTTTTATGCAAGATTTAGAACAAGAATGTATGTTGTTGGGTATTCCTGTAAAAACGAGACATAATGAGGTAGCACCCAATCAGTTTGAAGTAGCTCCAATCTTTGAAGAAGCAAATTTAGCAGTAGACCATAATTCGTTGTTAATGGACGTTATGGAAAAAGTATCTCGTCGTCACAGATTTAAAGTGCTTTTTCACGAAAAACCATTTTCAGGAATTAACGGTTCGGGTAAACATAGTAACTGGTCTTTAGTTAACAGCAACGGAATCAATTTGTTAAGACCAGGTAAAACACCTATGAAAAATTTACAATTTTTAACCTTTTTTGTAAATACTATAAAGGCAGTGCATACCTACGAAGAGCTTTTAAGAGCCTCTGTATCATCTGCAAGTAACGAGTCTAGATTGGGTACAGGAGAAGCACCACCTAAAATAATGTCAATATTTATTGGTAGCCAATTATCGGCAGTTTTAGACGAATTAGAAAACGTAACAAAAGGAAAATTATCAGCAAAAGAAAAAACAGATTTAAAGCTAAATATTATAGGTAAAATTCCAGAAATTTTACTAGATAATACAGACAGAAATAGAACATCTCCATTTGCATTTACAGGAAATAAATTCGAATTTAGAGCAGTAGGCGCATCAACAAACTGTGCTATTCCTATGACTATTTTAAATACCATTGTAGCCAAACAATTAAAAGAATTTAAAAAAGAAGTAGATCTTTTAATAGACAAAAAAGGACTTAAAAAAGACGAAGCTGTTTTTAATATTTTAAGAGAATACATAAAATCATCTAAAGCCATTAGATTCGAGGGAGATGGTTACGGAGAGTCTTGGTTAAAAGAAGCCCAGAAAAGAGGTTTAAGTTTTAACAAAACAATGCCAGAAGCCCTAAAAGCAAAAGTGTCTGAACAAGCAATTCATCTTTTCGAAGAAATGCAGGTAATGAGCAAAGTAGAGGTAGAGGCACGTTATGAAATTGACTTAGAATCATACATAAAAAAAATTCAAATAGAAAGTCGTGTTTTAGGTGATATTGCCAGAAACCACGTGGTACCAACCGCAATTAAATATCAAAATACACTTTTAGAAAACACCAAAAATTTAAAAGAAATTTTTGGAGGAGATTATAAGACAATCGCCAAAGAACAAATCGAATTAATTATGATAATTTCCAATCATATTACAGAAATTAATTCGCTTACTATAAAAATGATAGACGAAAGAAGAAAGGCAAATAAATTATCAGGTGTAAAACCAGCAGAACATTACTGTAAAAAAGTAAAACCTTTTTTCGAGAAAATTAGATATCATTGCGATAAGCTAGAAACCATGGTAGATGATAATTTATGGCCACTAACAAAATACAGAGAACTATTATTTACTAAGTAAGGTGTTTTTATAATTAGGGCGTTTATACGGGCTTTCACTACTCGCTTTTTTTGTTTTTATTACAACAAACAAAAAAGAGCTCAAACAAACCGTTCAATCCCTAACGCGCAAAGCAAAACCCAAAGAAAAATACTATTTGTTTATTAAAAACAACACTGTAAAAGTTATCGTATTTTAAAAAAATGTAAAAATTAAAAAATAAATGCGCACTAATTTTATTCGTTTTTTAATAAAACAGTAAATTTGCACCATACAATACAATAATATGAGTCAAGAAGTTTCTAAACGCTACGCACAAAGAGGAGTATCTGCATCAAAAGAAGATGTACACAATGCAATAAAGAATATAGACAAAGGTTTGTTTCCAAAAGCATTTTGTAAAATAGTACCAGATTATTTAACAAACGATGACGATTACTGCTTAATAATGCATGCAGATGGGGCAGGAACAAAATCTTCTTTAGCATACATGTATTGGAAAGAAACAGGAGATATATCTGTTTGGAAAGGTATTGCACAAGACGCATTAATAATGAATATAGACGATTTATTATGTGTAGGTGCAACAGATAACATTATGTTATCTTCTACCATAGGACGTAATAAAAGTAAAATACCAGGAGAGGTATTGTCTGCAATTATAAATGGTACAGAAGAATTAATAGAAGACCTTAAAGGTTTTGGAGTAACTATTCATTCAACAGGAGGAGAAACTGCAGATGTAGGAGATTTAGTACGTACAATTATTGTAGACTCTACAGTAACAGCAAGAATGAAAAGAACTGATGTTGTAGACAATGCAAACATAAAAGAAGGTGATGTAATTGTTGGTTTAGAATCTTTTGGGCAAGCAAGCTACGAAACAGAATATAACGGAGGTATGGGGTCTAACGGATTAACATCTGCAAGACACGATGTTTTTCATAAATACTTAGCAGAAAAATACCCAGAAAGTTTTGATGCTGCAGTACCAAGTGATTTAGTATATTCTGGAAACACAAAATTAACAGACGCTGTTGCAAATTCGCCAATAGATGCTGGTAAATTAGTGCTATCACCAACAAGAACATATGCGCCTATTATCAAAGAAATTTTATCAAAATATTCTTCAGATACGGTACATGGAATGATTCATTGTTCTGGAGGAGCGCAAACTAAAATTTTACATTTTGTAGATAATTTACATATTGTAAAAGACAATATGTTTCCAATACCACCTTTATTTAAATTAATACAAGAACAATCTAAAACAGATTGGAAAGAAATGTACCAAGTTTTTAACTGTGGTCATAGAATGGAATTGTATGTTTCACCAGAAATAGCAGCAGACATTATTGCAATTTCTAAATCTTTTAATGTAGATGCTAAAATTGTAGGTAAAGTAGAGGCTTCATCAACAAAAAAACTAACTATAAAAAG
>CALHCK010000122.1 GCA_937936695.1 uncultured Polaribacter sp. | reverse complement strand
TCTGCTACAGTATAAGTAGTTGCAGAAGCACTACTTTTTACAGGAGAACCAATATAGTTGTATCTAAAAATACTTGGTACATTAGAATTTTGATCTACCAATAATCTTCCGCCACCTGTAACTAAAGTAGCGTTAGTATGAGTTTGTATAAACTGGGCATTACTATTTCCTGTAGGGTCTATTAATCTAATATCTCCGTTTAAAACAACATCATTAGTTACAACTAGTAAATTGTTAGTAATCCCTAGTTTATTGCTTGCGTTTACTGTTAATTTTCTAGCACTTAATCTGTCTGTTGTATGATTATAATCTTCATCAATAATTACAAATCTAGATCTATCAGGAAAACCATTATTCCAATTACTAGCTGTTCTTGTTGTAACATCTATTCTGTGTAATCCTAACAACGTATTTGCTTCTATGTTAGAGTTAATAATTTCTGAAACTAAAGGGTCATGAGGATGTCTTTCTGCTCCACCAGCTTCTAAAAATTGAAAAGGGTCTAAAGCATCATCTACAAAAACAACCCACTCTGTAGGCGTGTATGTTGTATTTGGTATTAAAGTTTCATCAATTCTTACAAAAGAAGTTTTATCTCCAAATTCAGCTACTACATCAAATCTGTTATCCCATGATGAAGTATCATTAGAACTAGAAGTAGTAATAATATCATTTCCTCCAGCAATATCTGTTAAATTATTGTCTTCTATAATTATAGCAGTATTACCTGTTGCACCAGGAAGTTCACTTGCATTTGTTGGTGCTTCTGTAGCTGTGTTAGAAATTGTGTTTGTTGTATTTCTAAATAACACAGATTGTCCTGGTATAATTTGTCTATTTACGGTAATCGTTGCATCAGGAGCAACCCCTGTTTGATCTCCAGTTTTATCTTTGTATAATTGAATATGGATTCTGTTTGCAGGTATATTTACAAAACTACCTGTGTTTGTAATTTCTATCCATCTTTCGTCGTTAAATTGATAAACTTGAGTTATCATAATATTTTGTAAAACAGAATCTCTAAAGTCAATATCACCAGAAGTGATGTCTCCATCTTCATCTCCTAATGAATTAGCATCATTTGGGTTAATACCATCATTAGGAATAAATCCATCATTAGGTGTTCCGTTTTCAAAATTATCATCTAAACCATCACGATCAGCATCATTTCCAGATAACGTATTATTTGTGTTACCATTTTCTTCAATATCAGGTATACCATCATTATCTGTATCTGTATCTAAAAAGTCTGGTTGATCTGCACCATCTGTGTTTACAGGAATAATAGCGGTACCATTATTATCTGTATCATAAGCATCATCTAAACCATCACCATCAGTATCATTACCAGAAGGAGGTGTATATCCTTGAGTGGTTTGAGCTTCAATATTATCTGGTATACCATCATTATCTGCATCTAAGTCTAGAAAATTAGGAAGACTATCATCATCAGAATTCACAATATTTAAACCATCACCAGCAGAAGTAGGTACTCCAAGGTTATCAAGGTCTGTTCCAATAGGTCCGTCTGCAATACCATCATTATTCGCGTCAGTACCACCAGCTTCTGTAACATCAGGTATACCATCATTATCAGAATCTAGGTCTAAATGATTTGGTATTCCATCTCCATCTGCATCAGGACAAATACCTCCACCTAGGTATTCAGATACTTCCATTCTTTGTCTTTGTACAAGGTTAGTTCCGCTTAAACCTAGTGTGATAGAACTTACATTGTCAAACTCAAAAATTGTAATATCATTAGAATTTTGATTATGCCAAACAACAGGATTAGTATTTGGAACAATAGTACTGTTTGTCCCAGGAATTATTCTATCGAATGGAGTAATAAATGTAACAGCTTCATTATTATTATTACTAAATAAAGCTAGCCTTACATTAACGGTTTCAGAAAAAGTATAAGTAACTTGAGAGGTACCACTAAGAGAAACGCTACCATCACGACTTCTATATCTTATTACAAGTTCATTATTTAATGTACTGTTTCTTCTAGCAAAATCTAAAATAGGTATATCTCCTCCTGTTGAAACAAAATCAAAATCAGCTTTAAATATAGTATCACAACTAACAATTTCCGCTAATCTTCCTGATGTTACACCTGAGGTACCGTTATTTCTTAGTTCACTTGGATATATAACACTATTAAAATTTGGGATTTCTTGAGATGCTACATACCCTTCATCAGTATCTAAAATACCGTCATTATCATCATCTAAATCTGCAAAATTTTCAATTCCATCACCATCACAATCGTTATTGCTACATTGTGCTGAGATAACTTGAATGTTAAGAAATAGAAAAAAACTTAGAAATAAAAACTTTTTAAAGTATACAAAGCTATTGCTGTGTGTACTACTGGTGTATATTTGTTTCATATAAAAAGATTTTTTGTTTACACTATTTTGACACGCAAAAAAGAGTAAAGTCACTTTTTTTTGAAACAATTATGTTAATTAATTGTATTTATGTAACACTTCTTCAGTAAATTATGTGTGTTACAGGTTTCTTTGTCTTTTTGCTTCATATAAAATAATAGCAGCAGATACAGAAACGTTCATAGAATCTATTTTACCTTGCATAGGAATGTTTATATTTTGTGATGCAGCTTTTCTCCATTGTTCAGTTAACCCTGTGGCTTCTGTACCAACAACAATTGCAGAAGCGTTATTATAATCTTCTTTATAATAAATATTA
>CALHCK010000121.1 GCA_937936695.1 uncultured Polaribacter sp. | reverse complement strand
GCTTTTACAGCTGCACTTGCATTAGCTACGGGTTTTTTATTAATTTCTGTAATAATAAACCCTTCTTTTACTCCGTAATAATCTAAACCTTCATTAGCACTTGCTATAATTTTTGCTCCTCCAGAAATTTTATTCTTTTTTAATTCTTTTGCTGTTAAATCTTTTAAAACCAACTTAAAGCTTTTAGAAACATACGAATCTTTTTTACTAAGTTTCACACTTTTTGTTACATATTCTCCATCTCTATCAACCGTAACATCTACAAAATCTCCAGGTCTTTTAGCTGTTAATTGTCCTCTTAATTCTGAAAACTTAGATATTTTAACATTGTTTATTTTTTTAATTACATCTCCTGCTTTTAAGCCTGCTTTTTCAGCTCCTCCATCTTCACTTACCGCAGCAATTTCTACACCTTCTATATTTTCATCTTTCTGATCAATACTAATTCCTAAAATAGCTTCTTGTACAGCACCAAACTCTAACAAATCATCTACTATTTTTTTTGCTATATTAGATGGTACAGCAAAAGAATACCCAATAAAAGAACCTGTTTTAGAAGAAATAGCAGTATTTATACCAACTAATTCTCCTCTTGTATTTACCAAAGCTCCTCCACTATTACCCGGGTTTACTGCAGCATCTGTTTGAATAAAAGAATCTATCGCAGAATTTCCTTCTAAATCTCTTCCTTTAGCACTTACAATACCGGCAGTAACTGTAGATGTTAAATTGTAAGGATTACCAACTGCTAACACCCACTCTCCTATTTTAATATTGTCTGAGTTTGCAAAAGGTGTATATGGTAAATCTATATCTGCTTCTATTTTTAATAAAGCAATATCATTATCTTTATCTGCACCTATTAATTCTGCCTTATATTTTTGCTTATTGTTTAAGGTTATTTCTAAAGCTGTTGCTCCTTCTATTACGTGATTGTTAGTAACAATGTACCCATCTTGAGAAATAATTACACCACTACCAGTACCTACTTGTTCATATTTTCTTTCTCCATTTCCATTTCCAAAAAATATATCTAAAGGGTTTACCTGAGTTCTAACTGCTGTATTTTTTACATGGACAACTGAATTTACAGTTTTTTCTGCAGCACCTGTAAAATCTATAGAACTTGCTGTAGCTGTATTATTATAAGTTGGATTAAAGTTTGTTTGTACAGTCTTTATAGGTTTTGTTACTATTTCTTCTACAATCACCGGTTCATCAAACATTAACTTATATCCTCCTAAAGTAAGAGCACCTCCTAAAAATGCTACTCCTAATAAACTAAAAAATTTCTTCATAATTTTAATTTTAACTTTACAATTCAAATATACAATTTTAACATTTTCAAAAAATCTGTTTAACTAGTTTTTAACGATTTTTAACCCGTCATTAACATGTGTTTTTTGAAACCAAAATGTTTACCTTTGCACTAATGATTATAGATTTTTACAAATATCAAGGTACAGGAAACGATTTTGTTATGATTGATAACAGAGCAAAAACCTTTCCAAAAGAAAATACTGACATAATTTCACATTTATGTGACAGACATTTTGGTGTTGGTGCAGATGGAGTGATTCTTATTGAAAATGATACACTTCATGATTTTAAAATGATTTATTTTAATGCCGATGGTAGCCAAACTTTTTGTGGTAACGGAGGTAGATGTGCTGTTGCTTTTGCCAAACAATTAAATATTGTTAAAGATAGCACCAATTTTATTGCTTTTGATGGGCCTCATTTTGCTGAAATTGACAAAGGAATTATTTCTTTAAAAATGATTGATGTTGATGAGATTAAAATTAAAGAAAACTCTGTTTTTGCATACACAGGTACGCAACATCATGTAGAATTAGTAGACAATTTAGATGACTTTCCTGTTTTTGAAAAAGGAAAAGAAATTAGATATTCTTACAATGATCCTGGAAGCAATGTTAATTTTGCACAACAGATAAACGACAATACGTTTAGAGTTAGAACTTATGAAAAAGGTGTAGAAAACGAAACCTTAGCTTGTGGTACAGGTGTTACTGCTGTAGCTATTGCTATGCACAAAACTAACAAAACAAAAAGTAATTTAATAGCGTTGCCTGTAGAAGGTGGTAATTTAGAAGTATCTTTTTCTGAAAATAACGGAGTTTACACAAACGTATTTTTAAAAGGGCCTGCTAAATTTGTTTTTAGCGGACAAATTACAGTGTAAATTATAACTACCTCATATTTATTCTACTAAATAAAAGTATTATATCCCTGATTTTTTTGGTGAATATTTAAAAAATCAGGGATGTATATTATTAATAATTTACTTGTAATTCTTTTCTGTTTTTGTGCATTCTAAAATCTTTAAATGTATTATTAACATCCAACTTAATAATATTAGAATGCTCTTTTACTCCCAACAAAAATTCATTTTTAATCTTTATTGATTTTATATTTTCTTTAGCTTTCGATAAAAAACAAATTGCTTTAGAATGACCTCCTATAGTTTTTAAACTTAACACTTCAGGAATTATCTTTTCTCCATCAAACTCCCAATTTGTAGTTTTATGTAAATATTCACGGAATTCTTGTTTGGTTATTTTATTATGATGCTGATTGTTTTTTCCTATACTATGAGACATATCATGCATATCAAATTCTATCTCTAACATTAAAACATGTCCTCTTTTAATAACATTAAACGTAGCCGAAACAGAATCGTGCATTAAGTTAGTGCTGCTAATTGAAAGAAAACTTACTAATAATATGATTATATTTTTCATTAAATAATTACTTTTTTAGTACCAATTACTTGTCCGTTTTTTACAATTTTTACAATATAAACGCCTGAGCTTTTTATATTTTTAAATTCTATAACTCCAGTACCTGATTTGGTATTAATTAATTGACCTGTTAAAGAAAAAACACCCACTTTATATACAGATGATATGGTTGATATTACAGAAAAACCTTTTTTTGTGTTAGCTATATAAAAACCTTGCTCTTCTAAACTTAAATCTGGTGTACTTAGTGTAGCTCCACAACTTTCATCAAAAGCAGTAGCCAGATTATCTGTAGCAAACGGATTTATCGCTGGATCAGAATCATCACAATCAAAAGAACTAACAAAACCATCTCCGTCTATATCTACATCATTTAAAGCCCCTGCACTACTTACAAAACTAGCATCAAAATTACCTTTCATACATCTAGATATTTGAGGAAAATCTTGAGTAACCACATAATAATACTCAAACGTTTCTTCTCCTTGCGCTGTATTTAAAGTAACAGAAGCTTCTATTCCGTTACATTCATCTAAATCTCCTTTACCTGCTATATATTCAAAATCATTTGTATACTTACCTGTATGAGGACCACATGGAGCACTAATTCCGTCTCCAGGACGCAAACCACTTTTTAACTGAAAACTAGGACTCATTTCTTTTACATTTCCGTTTTTATCGGGTCCAAATCTATATAAAATAGGAAAACCATCAGACGCCCAACCTACTTGTAAAAACTCTTCGGGTACAGTATTTGTTGTAGAAATACCAGGTTTTAATTGCTCTACATACTCAAACATGTTACCATGATAATGGTATCCTGTATTTGAATTAACATGAGCAGATGCACAATCTAAACCAACAAAATCTCTTCCTTCACCTATATTCGTAGTAGGCTCAAAAACCCAATCCCAATTAAATCTACCTGTATTTTTATCTTCAAAAATAAAAGGAGTTGCCGGTGCAGGCATCATATACACTCCATTTAAACTTATTCCAAAAAAGTTAACAGGTCTACCGTTTTCTCTAACAATAGAAGTAACTTCTCCTGATAATTGCGGCCTTAAATCAAATTGATAAGTTCTGTAATATGGTTCTGGAGTTCTATCTGCAACAAAACAAAAATTATGATTTGGGTAATTATTAGAATACACAACTCGTTTATCTCCTTCTACAAATTCATAATAAATACTTGGGTTTAATGGCGTACCACAACAATCTATATTATCAAAACCCAACACATCTGTTTCTCCGCATGTATTATTACAATCATCAATTGTTGATTCTGTTCCGTTTTTTATACCATCATTACAAGACCAACCGTTTCTTATTACTTGTGCTTCTTGTTTTAGCGTTGCCTTTATTGTTTCTTGCTCTGTTGTTAAATTTCCTATTAAATTATTCTGCTCTCTAATATCCGTTATAATATTATAGAATTCTTCATTACCATTTTCATCTTCAATTAATTTATATGTTGTGTTTCTTGTAGCCCAAGATTGAGTTCCATTGCTTTCATAATCTGAATAAACAATTTCTCTTTTCATCTGATTTTCGGCAACTAAAGAAGGTTTAAGACTTAAACTATTATCTGTACCCCCTAACAACTGCACACCTGCCAATTCTAAAATTGTAGCATGTAAATCTGTTGCTTGTACCAAACTGTTTTCTACTTGATTTACTCTTTCTACAGATTTTCCTGAAATTATTAATGGAACACGAATTCCACCTTCATATAATGATGATTTTACATGTCCTGCAGGAAAATATGTGTTTACACGACCAGGAGTTCCATTGTCTCCAACAAAAATAATAACTGTATTTTCAAGCGTATTTTCATCCATACTTTCTAATAATCTATTAATTTCATAATCCATAGATTCTATCATAGACAAATATGTATTTCTAGTATTTGTAGGTTGCGTGGTATAAGTTCCTTCTGGTGGTGCTTGAAAAGGAGCGTGTGGCGCAATGTGCGATAACCATAAAAACCATGGCTTTGTTTGATTGCCCACCCAAGAAATAGCCCTGTCTGTTAAATGTTTGGTTGCATATTCTGTTACTTGCTCTTCTTCTTCGTTTGTATTTAACTTTGTCCAATTATAGTAATCTGAAACCTGAGCAGTAAAAACTCCTTCGTAATAAGGAATTCCTGAATCTCTTGGATGACTAAAATTACTACTGCTATTACCACCAATGTGCCATTTACCAATAACTGCCATACTATAATCTGTAGCACTTTGCTCTTTAATTTTTGTAAACAAAGAAGTATCATTAGGATCTAAAATTAAAGGAGGTCTTGTTACCCCTGTTTTTACTCCATATTTACCACTCATAATAGCGGCTCTTGTAGGCGAGCATTGTGGCGTAGCCCAACAATTTGTATATGTAATACCTTGTTCTCTAAGTGTATTAAGCGTTGGGGTTACAGGTAAATCATCATTAATACCAAAACCTGGTAATACATCTATACCTAAATCATCTGCTATTATTAATAAAATATTTGGTGTTTGTTGCTGTGCAAAAACAGGTGTAATTGCAATAAAAAACAACAAGAATACTAATTTCTTTAATGCTTTCATAAATTTTAGATTTTAGTTTGATTTATAGATTTACCTAAAGTAAATCTTTTAGTTGTTTACTATTGTTTAGACCTTTGCTTTTACAAAAGGTTTAATTTTTAAAAAATTATTATCTAATTTACTTGTTACTTTTTTAATTTCTATATTAAATTGCATAATCTTATATTGTATCATGAAAAATAATCTATTAGAAGGAAATACCATAAAATTAAGAGCCTTAGAACCTGAAGATTTACATTTTTTATATCAGATAGAAAATAACACACTTTTTTGGGAAGTTAGCCATACACAAACTCCTTTTTCTAAATATCTTTTAAAACAATATTTAGAAAATGCTCATTTAGATATTTTTGAAGCAAAACAACTTCGTTTGCTTATTGAAGAAAAAGAAACAAAAATTCAAATAGGTATGATAGATTTGTTTGATTTTAATCCTAAACATAAAAGAGCTGGTATTGGTATTTTAATTCACCCTAACTACCAACAAAACGGTTTTGCGTCAGAAGCTTTATCAATTTTAATAAAGTACGCTTTTTCTCATTTAGATTTACATCAATTATATGCAAACATTACGTTTGATAATAAAAAAAGTATTGCTCTTTTTACTAAACATGCCTTTAAAAAAGTAGGTGTAAAAAAAGATTGGCTTTTTTCTGATGGAATTTTTAAAGATGAAATTTTATTTCAACTTATAAAACAGTAATTTTGTTACTCATTAAAAATTAAATCATTGTCTAAAAAAATTATTTCTATTGTTGCCAGTGTAGTTACTATTGCTATACTATTTATTGGTTATTCTTTTTACAAAAAAATACACAGTAAAAATGTTACCAAAAATTTTTCTTTATATATAAAGTCTTCTGATGATTTTGATAATGTAAAAGAAAAAATTACTCCTTTTTTAAATGATGTAGATGGTTTTATATGGGTTGCTAATAGAAAAAACTACAAGAAACCCAAAGCCGGTAGATACATCTTGAAAAAAGACATGTCTAATAATGATTTGGTAAACTTATTAAGAAGTGGTAATCAAACTGCCATTAAACTTTCTTTTAACAACCAAAATACTTTAGAAAATTTAGCGGGTAGAGTTGCTGCTCAGTTAGAAGCAGATTCTGTTTCTTTACTAACTAGTTTTAAAGATCCTGCATTTTTATCTAAAAACAAATTTACCGAAAAATCTGTATTACAAATTTTTATACCCAATAGCTACCAATTTTACTGGAATACCTCGGCTACTAGGTTTAGAGATAAAATGTTGGCAGAATATCATCGTTTTTGGAATAATGATAGAATTGCTAAAGCTAAAGCTTTAAAACTATCTAAAAACGACGTAATTACTTTAGCATCTATTGTACAAAAAGAAACTGCAAAAAAAACAGAACGTCCTATAGTTGCGGGTTTATATTTAAATAGGTTAAAAAACGGATGGCCGCTACAAGCAGACCCTACTGTTATTTATTGTGTTAAAGAAAAAAAAGGACAGAATTATGTGGTAAAAAGAGTATTAACAGAAGATTTAAAAATTAAATCTCCTTACAACACCTATTTAAACAAAGGCTTACCTCCTACTTTAATTGGCATGCCAGATATTTCTGCCATAGATGGTGTTTTAAATGCTAAAAAACACGATTATTATTTTATGTGTGCCAATGTAGAAAAATTAGGTTATCATGCTTTTGCTAGAACTATTAGCCAGCACAATAGAAATGCTACTAAATATCATAGATGGTTAGACAGACAAAGAATTAATAGATAATGCAAAAAACATTTCTTTTTATATTTCTATTAGTTTCTTTTTCTCTAAGCAGTCAAAATGAATCTTTTTTTAAGAAATCGGATACTTTAAACAAAAACCGAAGAAATACTGTACTAATTTCTGAGAGTATTTTAACTGGTGGTGCATTGTTAGCATTAAATGAACTTTGGTACAAAGAGTATCCTCAATCTAGTTTTCATTTTATAAATGATAATAATGATTGGCTACAAATGGATAAAGTTGGTCATTTTATGTCTTCTTATTATTTGGGTAAGATTTCTATGGAATTGTTAGACTGGTCTGGAGTTTCTAAAAAAAATCAATTAATTTACGGAGCTACTTACGGTTTTGCTTTTTTAACTGCTATAGAGGTTTTAGACGGATTTTCTACTCAATGGGGAGCTTCTTTAGGAGATGTTGTTGCAAATGCTTCTGGGACAGCATTACTTGTTGGTCAAGAATTACTGTGGAATGAACAGCGTATTACCGTTAAATATTCTTTTCAGCAAACAAAGTATGCGGTGCAAAGACCAGAAACTCTTGGTGAAAACTTTTTACAACAAACTTTAAAAGATTATAACGGACAAACCTACTGGTTGTCTGCTAATATTTGGTCTTTTAATAAAGAAGGTAAGTTTCCTAAATGGTTAAATTTGGCTTTAGGCTACGGAGCTAACGGAATGCTTTCTGGCAACAAAAACACCCTAACTAACACTATACAAGACCCTTACAGGCAATTTTATTTGAGTTTAGATGTAGATTTAACCAAAGTTACTACAAATTCGAAATTCTTAAAATCTTTGTTTTCTGTTGTAAATTTTATAAAGATTCCTTCTCCTACATTAGAATTTAACACTAAAGGTAAGATTTTGTTTCATTATTTGTATTTTTAAAAAAAATTAACACATTGATAATCAGTATATATAATTTTTGATTGTACATTTGCCCCCGCAAAACAGAAAGATTATATTTATCAAACAGTTTTTATTTTTATGTATTTTGTTTTTAGGATTTATCAATGCAACAACTATTGATAAAAAAACAACTACAAGTAAAAAAGTAACATTACCAGAATTTAAAGATTACAACATACCGTATTTACAAAAAAACTTTGTTGGCTTTAAAGAAGCATTGGCTTTTAAAGAATCTCAAGGAAAGTATACCGTTGTAAATACTTTAGGTTATTTAGGAAAATATCAATTTGGAAAAACTACGCTAGAAAGGTTTAAAATTTACAACACCAATCATTTTTTACAAAATCCAGAATTACAAGAACGTGCTTTTATAGCTTTGTGTAAAGTAAACAAATGGATATTAAGAAAAGACATTTATCGTTGTGTAGGAAAAACAATTAACGGAGTTAAAATAACTGAATC
>CALHCK010000120.1 GCA_937936695.1 uncultured Polaribacter sp. | reverse complement strand
AATTTATTATACTGAGTTTCTAATAAAAAATCTACTAATGCTATATTTTTTTGATTTTCAAACCTATTAATTAAAAACTCTAAAACTTCTTTTTTAAATACATCATCTTTAAGTTTAGGTATTAGCAATTCTACAGATTCTTTGTACAGTTTCTTTTGCGTTTCTAAATCTTCTGAATAATTTACATAAAAAACATAGTCAGTAATTCTATCTACTAAAAAAGATGAATTTAAAAGTGATTTATTAGTAAAATCAGTACTATCAAAAAAAGTATTTTTCATGCTTGATATAAAATCTTTCGGAGATTTTAATAATTCTTTTGATGGTGCTCTGTAAGATGCCTTTATAAAAGGTAAAACATACATGTTTTCTGCTTTTTTAATATAACTTTTATGCAGATTTGTTAATTTGTTATAAACCTTACTATATGCTTTTTGGTAATCTGTGTCAATATTATTTAAAGCTGCTACTTGTATAGAATCTAACTCATGCCTTGTGTTCGTGTATTCTTCTGTAAATGTTTTATAAGTTATGTTTTCTTTAGATTTAGAAAAAGTAACGGACTGACTAGGGTAGTCTGGATGAAAACCAAAACTAACATCTTCTTTATTGTAAAAAAAATCTACAAAACCACCACCTTTTAATCGATAGCTAATTCTGTAAGCACCCACTTTTGCCGTTTTAGGTAATGTAAAACTAAAAGTACCTATAGCTTGTTTTTTACCTTGAATAGCTACAGAATCTATTTTAATAGTAGTGTTTTTTATAAACTTTTGCTTAGTACCTTCTACTTTATACAAAATAACCCAGTCTGTTTTAATAGTAGGTACCATTGTACCTTCTACTTTAAACTGTGCAAAAGATATTGTAGATATCAGAAAAATAAATAGTACTATTTTTTTCATTGTTTGTATTTTAATTTCTTTGTGTCAATAAGTATACCAAAATTAGCTTATATAATTTAACCCTTCAAAATAGTTTATAATAGCTTCTTTCATTAAAACTGTTTGCTCTCCTGGTTTTAAATCGGGTAGCTCTGTTAGCACTTTATAATGTGGCCAACCATCTACATCAAAATAATCAAATTCGTAATAACCATACGGTTCTAATAATTTACAAATTGCAATATGCATTAGGTTTACTTTTTCGTCTTTTTTAAATGATTTATGTCCCTGACCTAATTCTTGAACCCCAATTAAGTAAATAATCCCATCCATATTTAACTCATCCCCATCTGCAAACTGATTGGTTAGTTTACTTACTAGTTGTTCCCACTTCTCTTTTAGAGTTGTCATAATTGGCATAGTCATTGTTTAAAAAGTAAATATACAACCCACATTTTTAAATCATAAAAAAAAGATGTAGGTTTGAATAAATAATTTTTATGAACATTTTTGATATTATAATTACAATAGTATTACTCTTTGGTTTTATTAGAGGCATAATAAAAGGGCTATTTGTAGAAGTTGCTTCGTTAACCGCTTTAGTTGCGGGTGTTTATGGCTCTATTCATTTTTCTTATTTTGCTTCAGATTTTCTAAAAAAATATGTATCTTGGAAAAGCGAATATATTTCATTAACTTCTTTTGCGGTTACATTTATAATCATCATAGTAATTATTGCTTTATTAGGTAAATTATTAACCAAATTAGCAAACTTTGCTGCTCTTGGGCTAATAAATAAAATTACTGGAGGAATATTTGGAGCTTTAAAATTAGGTGTAATATTAAGTGTTCTTTTTATATTTTTTGAAAAGATAAATACATCTTTTGCTTTTGTAGAAAAAGAGCAATTAGAACAATCTATTTTATACAAACCAGTAAAGCAAATTGCACCAATGATATTTCCTGCTGTTATAAAAGAAAAAAACAAAGAAAAAATCTAACATAAATTCACAAACCTTGGATGCATTTTTTAAATTGCATGCTCTTAAATTCAATCTAATGAAAAAAATCTACAAACTAATTCTATTTTTTGGTGTACTATCGTTAATGTCTTTTGATAAACCCAATTGTGGTTCTATAAAAAACAGCAATTTTAAATACAGAAATAACAAAAAAGATATTTTTGTTTCTTTTAAAGGTGATAAATATATAGAATACCACAACAAAAAAGAACACTATATAAAGGCAGATATCAAATGGGTTTCTGAATGTGCATATACTTTATCTATCACAGAATCTAACTTACCTGATTTTCCTTTTAAAAAAGGGATGAAATTAAACATATCTATAAATAAAGTAAGCGGTAAAAAAGTATACTATACAGCTAATTTGGCTGGAAGATCTTGGGAAAATAGGATGACAAAAATTTAAGTTATCTTTTTAATCTGATAAATAAAAAAGCTTTTACTAAACAGTAAAAGCTTTTTTATTTGAAATATTTTATATTATATTATTTGTCTTGAACCCTGTCTGCTAAAGAATGCTTAGACAAAGGTTTTAACTCTTCTAAATACATCAATTCTAAAACAACACCTTGTTGCTCTTTCCTGTTTTTTAACGCTTTTAAATGCTTTATTACTGTATGCCCTACAAAAGAAGCTTCTTTAAAATTAACTACAATTTTTTTACTGTTTTCAGAAGCACGATCTATTTGCTTTTTTAAAGACAAATAGTTAGAAAAAAACTGAGCTCCTTTTAACGTTATAATAGTTTGGCCATTTTCTTCTGAAACAACTAACTTAGATTTAAATAACTCATTTATTTTTGCTCCGTTAATTAAAGAAAACACATACTGAGTTATAATACCAATACCAATACCAACAATTAAATCTGTTGCTAAAACAGCTACTAGAGTTATAACAAACACTACGAACTGAATTTTACCAATGCTATACATATGCTTAAATTCTTTTGGAGATGCTAATTTAAACCCTGTAAAAACCAACATAGCTGATAATGCAGAAATTGGAATCATCTCTATAACAACTACTCCAATAAAAAGATATATTAATAAAAATACTCCGTGGTAAAAATTTGCCCACTGCGTTTTAGCTCCGTAAGAAATATTAGCTGATGAACGAACAATTTCTGAAATCATTGGCAAACCACCTATTAAAGATGCCATAGAAGAGCCTAAACCCATTGCTATTAAATCTTTATCTAAATTAGATTCTCTTTTATAAGGATCTAAGGTATCTACAGCTTTTGCACTTAATAAACTTTCTATACCAGAAACCAAAGCAAAACCAATAACAGCAACCCAAAAAGCAGAAGATGCTATTTTACTAAAAGATGGAAACTGAAAACCTTCTTCTCCAAATAAATCATTAGGCATATCTACCATACTTAAATTATCTGTACCAATAATTTTAGCAGCAGTTATTGAAAAAATTAGCACCCATAAAGGAGCTGGAATTGCTTGAAACCATTTGAATTTTACTTTTGGATGCACTATTAAAATAATAATTGTACCTAAAGCTATAAATAGACAATCTAAATTTGTTTGACTTAATTTTCCTGGAAGCTGTGCTATAATAGAAAAAATACCTCCTTTAACAGAAGCGATACCCAAAGCAGGAAAAAGCTGCTTAACTATAATAATTACACCTATTGCAGCCAACATACCGTGTACAGCAGACAGCGGAAAATAATCACCTATTTTACCTACTTTTAAAAAACCAAAACATGCTACAAAAATACCTGCTACTAATATAGTACCAAGCGCATTAGGGTATCCTAAACTTTCTACAGCTCCTAAAGAAATAACAATTAAACCTGCTGCAGGACCACTAATAGTAACAAAAGTTCCAGAAATTCTAGAAGCAAAAATACCACCAATTATTGCTGTAACTAATCCTGCCAACGGAGGCATACCAGAGGCAATAGCAATACCCAAACACAATGGTAAAGCTATTAATGACACACTAAACCCTGATATTACATCATCTTTAAAATGTGCTTTTAAAGCTGCAAATCCTTTTTTTGGTAAACTTGATGTTTTCATTTCTTATGTTATAAAAGCATTAAAAAGCCTTTAAAACATGAAGACTAAAAAAAGCTCTTTCTTTAAATTATTGATTAATAGCTCTTTGAAAAAACGAAACAAACAACTAATAGAGTTTTTAAAAATAGGATTAAAAATTAATTTTCTGCTATAAGTTTTAATAAAATTACCTTCTATTAAATTTCTTTAATTTCAGATGCAATAATCCATCCTAATTTACCATCGGCTATTTTTATTTTTTTCCAATCATCAATAGCATCTAACACTATAACTTTTGCTCCTTCATGCAATGTAAATATTTCTTCGGCATTAAGTGTTGGTGCATTTTTAATACTTGTTTTACTAGCAAAAACAATAGCTTCTTTTTTATTTTTAGATAAATTGTATTGATTTTCAGTAATAAAAAAAGAACCTAACAAGAGTAAAAAACTAAAAATACTTGCTATAAAATAAATGCGTTTTTTTAAAGATGCCTCTACAAAATAAAACATCAAAAAAAACAAACTTGCCAATACAGACAACACAACAATCAAAACTGCCCATTGATTGTATGAGAGTTTTTGTAAATAGTTTTTATTAAATTTCTGAAAAATAGTTTTTGGTAATGCTTCTATATTATCTAAAGCCAAACGTTTTGCAAATACTAAATTAGTACTCACATCTTTATTTAAAGGATCTAATTTTAATGCTTTTTCATAAAAGTAAATAGAAGGTCCTACTTTATTTAATTTATAATATGAATTCCCTAAGTTATAATACAATTCTGACGATACCAAACCTTTACTCTCTATAGCTTTGTACTGTTCTATTGCCTCTTTAAATTTGCCGTTTTTATACAAACCATTAGCAGAAACAAATAAACTATCTACATTTTGAGCAGAAGTATAACTGGCAATTATCAATAATAAAAATACTATTTTTTTCATTTTTACAATTGTTTATCTAATTGAACAATAACTTGTTTTGCACGCTCAAATTCAGCCTCCATTTCAGTACCAGTAATTGGTGTAAAACGAGCAAAATCAGAACTTTTTAACACCTCTATAAATTTAGATATTGTAGTACTGTCTACATTTTTACTTTCTAAAATATCTGTTATTTTTTCTTTACTTATATCGGCTGTTTCTATACCTAATTTTGCTTTTAAATAATTATGTAACGCACGCTCTAAAGCTTCGTAAAACGCTTCTTTTTTACCTAATTGTTTTTGAGCTTCAGAAAGATATTTTTTAGCTAACTTTTCTGCTTTTCTAAGCTTATTACCAAGAACATCATTATTTCTTGCTTTGTTTCTTCTTCCAACAAAAACACCTACAGGTATAGCAATTAAAGGCATTATTAATAATAGATAAAATAAAATAGACTTGTAAAAATCATCTTCTTTGGCTGTTACAAAATTACTTTTAGTTTGTATGTATCTAAAGTTTTTTCCTGTAGATACTACTTCTTGCTTTTCTACTTCTGTTGTATTTACAACAGGTTTTAACTCTTTACCTTCTAAAATATCTACAAATAAATCTTCTGTTGTTTTAGTGTAATATTTTTTCTCTTTAGCATTAAAATAAGAAAAAGATATATTCGGAATTTTATATTTTCCTTTGTATTGAGGTACTATCGTGTATAAATCAGAAATTACTCCTGAAATTCCACTTGCAGTTACCCTAACTTTCTCTTTTCTTTCTGGTTGATATTTCTCTAACTCTACAGGTGTTACTACTTCTGGCAATTCAAATAATTTTAAATTTCCTTTTCCTGATATTGCCACTTTAATTTGTGCACTTTCATTGGCTTTTAAAGCATCTTTACTTAAAGAAACATCAAATTTAAAATCTCCTACAGCACCTGTAAAATCTTCTGGTTTACCTTCTAAAGGCAATGCTTTTGCATTTATTATTTTTTTAGCAGATGCAAATTCTTTTGTAACATTTCTAGTAATTACATTTCCAAAAAAGTCTGCTCTACCAGAAGGTACACCAATTACAACATCCATTTTCATAGGATCTATAGTTAGTTTACCTGTTCTTGTAGGAATTAACAACGCTTTTTTAAGTACAATATACCTATAATCTTCTCCGTTATATTCACCTTTTTTAACAGGTGGTTGTCCTTTAATTTTTATTTCTTGATTCCAAAAACCATTGTATTGAGGTAATTCAGTAACACCTGTATCGTAAACATTTACATTATTGCTAACATACAACCTGTACTCTACATACACCCCTTCTCCAACGTAAGGGTTAGATTTAGAAACCTGTGCTACCAAATGAATATTCTGTTGTGCTATGTAATTAGGATCATTTGGATCTTTAGGAATTTCTACAGCATCTAATACTTTAATTTTTATAGGCTTAGAAGAAATTGTTTTCCCTCCTATTTTAATAGTAGCAGGTTCTATAACTAACTCTCCTTTTCTTTTTGGCTGAATAATATAAGTATATGCCTGTGAAAAAGATACTTTTCCGTTACTCCAAGATTGACTAACAGACTGACTAGGACCTCCAACTACTTTAAAAGCTTTAAAAGCTGGTGGAGCAAATCTATCTCCGCCTTGTTTATTAATTGTAAAACTTATTTTTAATCGCTGATTTACCCCTAATTTATTTTTGCTAACCTCTGCTAATAAAGTAGCTTCTTGAGCCGAAACAGTAAAGGATAATAAGCTTATAAATATTATTATGTAAAACTTCATCTTCATTTTCTATAAAGTTTGCTAATTTACCAATCTTTTTCTTGCTTTACCTTTTTACCTTTTGCCTTTCTAACATTCATTTTCTTTTGCGTTTTTTTCTCTTCGTTATTTAAGCTTTCTAATAACTGCTTAATCTGTTCTGGAGACATTTTTCCTTGTTGAGGCTTTGGCTTTTGTTGTTCTTTTTGATCTTTATTTTTATCAGATTCTTTAGACTTGTCTTTATTATCTCCCTCATCCTTCTTATCGTCTTTTTTATCCTTGTTATTCTGATCTTTCTTGTCTTTGTTTTTGTTATCTTTATTATCTTTATTTTTATCGTCTTTATTATCGTCTTTATTATTGTCGTTTTTGTCCTTATTATTCTTGTTATCTTGTTGTTGCTTTTTAAGTAATTTTTGTGCAGCTGCAAGATTATAACGAGTCTCATCGTCTGAAGGATTATTTCTTAACGCATTTTTATAAGCATTTACAGCACCTTCGTAATTTTTAGACTCCATCATGGCGTTACCAAGGTTATGATACCCCTCTGCCTTTGTAGTTTTATCTTTAGCTGTTTGTGCTGCAAGTTCGTATTGAGGTATCGCTTCTTTATAGTTTTTATTTTCATAAAGAGCATTTCCTAAATTATAGGCTGCCTTATTATATTTTGTATTCTCATTTAGTGCTTTTTTATAAGCTACAGAAGCATCTACATATTTCTTTTGCTCATACAATGCATTCCCTTCTCTAATAAACTTTCTTGCTTTACGTTGCTTTGCAATGGTATCGTTTTGTGCTACAGCTTTTTTTACTGAAAAGAATAGCAAGAAAACAACTAGTACATACAGTCTTTTTTTCATCTTATTTCTTCCCTTTTTCTTCATTAAACAAATCTACTTTTCGCAACCATTTTGTTTTTTTATCAAATAAGAAAACATCTATAATTAAAAAAAACAACCCTATTGCTAAAAACCACTGAAACTGATCTTTGTAATCAGAAAACTGTTTTGTTTCAAATTCATTTTTCTCTGCATTAGCAATAATATCTGTAATTTCTTTTACAGGCTTACCCGTTACATTACCATCAACGAATTTACCATTAGCTTCATCTGCTATTTCTTGTAAAATTTTTGGTTGTCTTCTAGTTATTACTGTTTCTCCTTGTCTGTCTTTTTTATAACCAATCATAGACCCGTTAACACGTAATGGTATTGGACCTCCTTTTTCTGTACCAACACCAACAGTATAAATTTTAACTCCATCTTTAGTTAAACTTGCCGCTATTTCTTTTGTTTCTTCTTGATGATCTTCTCCATCTGAAATAATAATTAAAAAACGGTTGGTTTGTTCATCATTATTATAATATGTTTTTGCTAATTCTAATGCTCCATTGATATCTGTTCCTTGACTAGAAACCATATCTGGATTTGCATTTTGTAAAAACATATGTGCCGCAGCATGATCTGTAGTTATTGGTAAAAGCGGGTACGAATTTCCTGCATAGATAATTACCCCAACTCTATCTGAGCCCAATTTATCTATAATTTTAGAAATAATTTGTTTTGATTTTTCTAATCTATTTGGCGCAATATCTTCTGCCAACATACTTTTAGATACATCTAACGCAAAAACTACATCTACTCCTTCTCTTTTAACCGTTTTTAATTTGGTTCCCATTTTAGGGTTTACCAAAGAAATTACTAAAAAGGTAATTCCTAATAATAACATTATTAGCTTTAATACTGTTTTAAAAGTTGATGTATTGGGTGCTAATTTTTCAAGTAATTTTAAGTCAGAAAATTTACGTTGCGTTCTCTTTTTCCACCAAAAAACCAACAAGAAAACAACAATCATTACCGGAATAATTGCTAATAAATAAAAATAAATTGGTTCTTCTATATTGTACATATTTCTAGTATGAAAATGTGTTTATCAATTAATATTCTATATTTAAATAAACGATTTAAAAATTGTATGCTTTAAAATAAACTCTAACACTAAAAAACCTAATGCTAAAAAAACAAAAGCTCTAAATTTTTCTTGATAATTGTAATACTTAAACTCTTCTATTTTTGTTTTTTCTAACGTATCTATTTCATCATAAATTTCTTTTAATGATGTATTATCTGTAGCTCTAAAATATTTCCCTTCTGTTTCAGAAGCTATTTCTTTTAGCAACGCTTCGTCTATTTCTACTTGTTGTTTTCTAAATTGCAACCTACCCGTTCTTGGATCTTTTGCCCAAGGGAAATCAGCCATTCCATTTGTTCCTATACCAATTGTATAAGCTTTTATACCCAACTCTTTTGCTAAAATAGTTGCTGTTTTCGGATCTATATTTCCAGAGTTGTTTACTCCATCTGTTAGTAAAATAATTACTTTACTCTTTGCGGTACTTTCTTTTAATCTATTAACAGCAGAACCTAAACCCATACCAATAGCAGTACCTCCTTCTAATTGCCCCCACCTAAGCTCAGAAATGGTACGTTTAACAATACCTTTATCGCTAGTAATTGGTGTTTGCGTAAAACTTTCTCCTGCGTAAAC
>CALHCK010000119.1 GCA_937936695.1 uncultured Polaribacter sp. | reverse complement strand
AAACAATGTAATAAAAGTTCCGTTTACGGCTTTTACTTCATTCTTTAAATCTCTTATTCTTCCTAAAGATTGTTTTGGTGTTAATTTCATATAATCATTTAAAGTAGTATCCATTAATGCAAAAGGAAAAATTTTAAGAGGGGTTTGAATTTCAAAATCTAAATCATAAAAATAAAAAGGAGTACAAGTGCTTGCTCTAAAACCAACATTACTTGCGTATCCCATAGAGTAATCTTCCGCTACTTCTAAATCAATTAAATTTTGATACGTTTCAGGTAAATTAAAACGAAGGTAATGCTGTCTAGATTTTAATATAGCTGTATTTATAATATCTTCAAGTCTTTGCTTTTCTTTTTTTAATAATGCAGGGTTTTTCATTGTAAAATAAGACGGATGCAAACCAACTTTAGCATAGTCTAACATTTCTTTTATTAGTAACCTGTATTTTGTTTTAGAGGCAGATACATTTGTATCAAAAGTGGTATAATCTCCAATTAAAAAAAAGATAATTGTTTTTATATTTTTCTCTTTTTTTATTCTTAAAATTTTATTAAAAGTATCAAACGGATCTTTTTTAATCTTAACAGAAACAGCAAATCTATCCCAAACATTTAATAATCTAAAATTTACCAAATCCTTTACAAATCCGCCTACATTTCTAACCAAACTTTTGTATTTGTATGCATACGCATTATCTATATCTAAGGTAGATATAAATTCATAGTTACGCTGTTGATACTCATAGTCGGGAAATTTTTCTTTTAGAACCTCTAACAATTTATACGCCCAAATATCTATTACTGGTTTTTCTAAAAATCCATGCTTGTATGCAATACTTTGTTCTGCAGTATAGCGTCCGTGTGTGTCTTTTACGTGTGGTAAATACTCTTCATATCTAGATATTAAATAAAAACTTGCTGCAAAAATATCAAACGGAATGGTAGATTTTGTTCCTGCTCTAAAAAAACAAGGAACCTCATCCCATTTCTGAATAGATATTTCTAAATCATTTACTCCTTGTTCAAATAATAAGTTTTTGCTTTTTACAAAAAACTCATTTCCTAAAGGTGCTTTCCCGTACGTTATTTTAGGTCCGTTATGTGCAACAAAATCCTCTACTTTCGATGTAAAATTAACAGATATTAATAATGTTCTTGTAAAAATATGCTTAAAAATATATTTAAGTCTAGGTGTAATTTTATGCGTATAAATTAATATCATTCTTCAGGTTAACACTTTTTACACAGACTATCAATTCATTAAAAAAATCATCTTAAAATTTCTTTTAAAACACACCTTCATCTGCAAAGCTAAAATACGCTTTTTCGGTAATTATTAAATGATCTAATACTTTTATATCTAAAGTACTTCCTGCTTCTTTTATCTTTTTTGTCAACAATTTATCCTGCTCACTTGGTTCTAATTTACCAGACGGATGATTATGAGATACAATTATTGCAACAGCCCCTAACTCTAAGGCTCTTTTAAACAACAATCTAACATCTACAATAGTTGCTGTTAAACCTCCTTTACTTATTAATTTATTTTCTAATACTTTATTAGAATTATTTAAAAACAATACCCAAAATTCTTCATGATGCAAATCTCCTATAACGGGTTGCAAAAGATTGTAAGCATCTTTACTACAGGTAATTTTAGGTTTTTCTAAAGCTACTTCTAATTGTCTTCTTTTTCCTAGTTCTAAAGCTGTTATAATGCTAATTGCTTTTGCCTCTCCTATTCCTTTAAAATTTGTTAACTGTTCTACAGACAATTTTGCGAGTGCATTTATGTTTCCTTTTACAGTATTTAAAATTCTTTTAGATAAAGCTACTGCGCTTTCTTCTCTATTGCCAGAACCTATAAGAATTGCTATTAACTCTGCATCAGATAATGTTTTTTTTCCTTTGGATACTAATTTCTCTCTTGGTCTATCATCTAAGGACCAAGATTTTATGGTAAGCTTTTCCATCTATTTTCTTATAAATTTACAAAAAATGATTTACTTCTGTTTTATCAAAATTTAATTTAAACACTTAAAAACATCTTTTATTTGTGTTGCAAGCAAAACTCTTTATATCTTTGTTTCTGTTATCCTTTTACATTTAACACATGAAAATTATTATAGCTGGAGCTGGAGACGTTGGTTTTCACTTAGCTAAACTACTTTCTTACGAGTCTCAAGACACCTACATTATAGATTTTGATGGAGATAAGTTAGAATACATAAACAATCATTTAGACGTAATTACCAAAAAAGGTGATGCTACTTCTACTAAGTTATTAAAAGAAATAGGTATAGATTCTGCCGATTTATTAATTGCTATTACAGACAACCAAAACACAAATTTTACAATTTCTGTTATTGGTAAATCTTTAGGAGTTAAAAAAACAATTGCTAGAATAGATAATCCAGCGTTTTTAAACGAATGTGAGGTTGATTACAGATCTTTTGGTTTAGATTTTATGATATCGCCACAAGAACTTGCTGCTAACGAAATTAAAATGTTGTTAGATCAATCTTCTTTTAATGATACCGTTGCTTTTGAAAGAGGTGTTTTTAATGTAATGGGTACTTCTTTAACCTATACATCTCCTATTTTAGACTTAACTGTAAAAGAAGCTATTCAGCGTTTTCCTGATGTAGACTTTGTTACGATTGCTATAAAAAGACCAGGAGTTAGCCAAACCATTATACCAAGAGGAGATACCAGATATCAGTTAGATGATCAGGTATATTTTTGTGTTCCTAATTACAGCATGAAAGACCTATACCCTATTATTGGTAAAAAGCAATTTAACATTAAAAATGTTATGATTCTTGGAGGTAGTAGTATTGGTGAAAAAACGGCTCGTAATCTTTGTAAAGAAAACTTTAAGGTAAAACTTATTGAAAAAAACAGAGAAAAAGCAGAAATGCTTGCAGAACAACTAAATAATACTTTAGTAATTCATGGAGACGGTAGAGATTTAGAACTTTTAGAAGAAGAACATATTAGAGAAACCGATGCTTTTATTGCCGTTACAGGAAATTCTGAAACAAACATCATGTCTTGTTTGGTTGCTAAATCTAAAGGGGTAAAAAAAACAATTGCACTAGTAGAAAATATGGATTACATCGATATTTCTCAAACAATAGGTATTCAGTCTTTAATTAACAAAAAACTAATTGCTGCTAGTAATATATTTAGACATATTAGAAAAGGTGAAATTTTAGCACTTGCTAATTTACACAATATAGATGCAGAGGTTTTTGAATTTGAAGTTAAAGACAAAGCTAAAGTTACCAAAAAATCGATAAAAGAATTAAATATTCCTAGAGAAGCTGTATTTGGAGGTATCATTAGAAATGAAAAAGCAATTATGGTTACCGGAGATATGGAAATTAGAACAGGAGATAAAGTAATTGTTTTTTGTTTACCAGAAGCTATAAACACAGTAGAAAGTCTTTTTAAATAATTGTATGAGTGCATTAAACACTAAAATAATATTTCGTTTCTTAGGTATTACAGCTATTTTAAACGGTCTATTTATGTTTATTGCTTTTCCTTTTAGCCTTTATCATAATGAAAACGCTAAATGGGGTATTTTAAATGCAGGAATAATTACTATAATTATAGGGTTATTACTTTATTTTTTAAACAAACCCAAAAGCACCAATATTCAAAAAAAAGAAGGGTATTTAATAGTTAGCCTAGGTTGGCTTATATTATCTTTTACAGGTATGTTGCCTTATTTATTTTCTGGAGCAATACCCAACATTAGTGATGCCTTTTTTGAAACAATCTCTGGCTACTCCACCACAGGTTCTTCTATTTTAAAAGACATAGAAGCAATGCCAAAAGGTATTTTATTTTGGCGTAGCGCAACACATTGGATTGGTGGTATGGGAATTATTGTATTAACCATAGCTATTTTGCCACTACTTGGTATTGGAGGAATGCAATTATTTATGGCAGAAGCACCCGGACCATCTGCAGACAAACTACACCCTAGAATTACAGACACAGCAAAACGCTTGTATTTAATATATGTAACTCTTACTATTATTCAGTTTTTTTTATTGAAGATTGCAGGTATGAATTGGTTTGATGCTATTAACCACGCAATGGCAACCATGAGTACAGGTGGTTTTTCTACTAAAAACAATAGTGTTGCTTTTTACAATAACTTACCTTTTGTACAGTACATTATTTTACTATTTATGCTTATTGCAGGTACTAACTTTGTACTTACTTACTTTGCTTTAAAAGGAAAAATAAGAAAGGTTTTTGAAAGCGAAGAATTTAGATATTATTTTGGAGGTATTATAGGTGTATCTGCCATAATAGCTATTATTATTTACTTTTTTCAAGACCCAAATTTACAAACTACCATAGCACACCCTATGGTTTTTGGTAAAGCAGAAAGCGCTATTAGACATTCTTTATTTATGGTTACTTCTGTTGTTACAACTACAGGTTTTGTTTCGGCAGATTTTACAATGTGGCACTTTTTAGCTACTAGTATTTTTTTCGCCTTATTTTTTACAGGAGGTTCTGCTGGTTCTACAAGCGGAGGGGTTAAGGTTGTTAGACATATTGTAATGTTAAAAAGTAGTTTTTTAGAATTTAAAAAAGCTTTACACCCAAATGCCATTATACCTGTTAGGTATGATAAGAAAGCTGTTAGCCAAACCATTGTTTTTAATATTCTATCTTTTTTTATTATTTACATGCTAATTTTTATAGTAGCATCTGTTGTATTAACTCTTTTTGGTTTAGATTTTATGTCTGCAATTGGTGCAGCAGCTTCTTCATTAGGTAATATTGGTCCTGCTATTGGCTCTGTTAGTCCTGTAGATAATTTTTCTCATTTAACAGACTCTGCAAAATGGTTTTGCTCTTTTTTAATGTTAATAGGTAGGCTAGAGTTATTTACAGTACTTATTTTATTTACTCCGTTTTTTTGGAGAAATAACTAAACAAGTAAAAAAACATTTCTATACTTTTTAGAAATTAACTACTTTTATTTTTCATGAAAAAACAATCAGACTTTATATACAGTGTTGTAGAAGATAAAACTATCGTTTGGCTAAATCACACTAACAAATACGTAGTTTTAGAAAACACAACTGCAGATATTTTAAAAAGATTAAGCAAAGGAATTTCTGTAAAAGATATTGCTACTGTACTTTCTAAAAAGTTATCGCTTCCTTTAGATAAGACAATAGATTTTGTATTAGATTTAGAACAGAAAATGTTTAATTCTAATGAATCTTTAGAATCTAAATTAATAAATGATTATAGAGACACTAAAATACCAAAAACGTTTGATTTTGTTTATTACTACAAAATTAACAACGTAGTTTTTAAGATATCGTATGCTTCTGAAACGGAGCTTTCTTTGGTACATCCTAAATTTGCCCATTTATTAGTTGATAAAACAAATTTTAATTATGAGTTTGATGTTTTTGTAGACAATAATTTTATTTTTCTCTTTGTTGATAAAAATTTTATTGGGGCATGGAGTAATAAAGAAATTCACTTTTTTCAAGGTAAATTTTCTATGGAATTAATCCAAAAAATTCACCAGAAAGAAGAAAACGAATGGATGGGAGTTTTTCATGCATCAGCAGTTTCTAATCAAAAAAAAGCTGTTTTATTTTTAGGAGATTCGGGTAATGGTAAAAGTACTTCTCTTGCCTTATTACAAGCTAATGGTTTTACTTGTTTAGCAGATGATTTTGTTCCTATGGATATTGAAAAAAAAGAAATCTACAGTTTTCCTGCTTCAATTTCTATAAAAAAAAGTAGCTTACCAACATTACTGCCTATATATCCTGAGTTAAAAACTTCTGCCGAGTATGATTTTAAAAGACTTAATAAAATTGTTCGTTATTTAAAACCTAACAATACTAACTTTTTTAGCCACTTACCTTGTAACGATTTAGTATTTATTAAATATGTAAAAGATTCGGGAATCGTTTGTAAAGAAATTTCTAAAATTGATGCTTTTCAACAATTAGTACCAGACTC
>CALHCK010000118.1 GCA_937936695.1 uncultured Polaribacter sp. | reverse complement strand
TGTTATCATTATCAAAAAGAGGTAAAAATAAGTGCGCATATGATGATCGACCAGCAACAACAAAAGAGCTTTTTTCTTTTTTTAGAGGGCCTTCTACTAACAATCTAGAAGATATTAAGCCAACACCACCTGTAACTTTAAAGTCTTTACTGTTTCCTTCTTTTTGATAAATATCTAATACAGACGATAATCTTCCTCCATATTTAGCAGGAATTCCTCCTTTGTACAAACGAACATCTTTTATTACATCTGGATTAAAAACAGAAAAGAAACCAAATAAGTGAGAAGAATTAAAAACAATAGCCTCATCTAGCAAAATTAAGTTTTGATCTGCAGCTCCACCTCTAACATTAAAACCAGAAGCACCCTCTCCAGCACTTGTAACTCCTGGTAAAAGTAAAATAGACTTAATAATATCTGCCTCACCCAATACTACAGGTATTTGTTTAATTGTAGCAGAGGTTAATTTATTAACACTCATTTGAGGAGATTTTACATTGAGTCTTTCTATATTACTTTCTATAACAATCTCATTTAAACTCGCAGTTTCTTCTTTTATCTTAAAGTTTTTAGTTGTTTTAGTTTCTAAAGTTATACTTTCTAAAATAGTTGCATAGCCTAAATAGCTTATTTGCATTTTATAAGTACCTTTTGGTATTGTAATAGAATAAAAACCATATTCATTGGTAGTAGTACCTGCTTTTAACTCAGGAAAATAAACAGAAACACCAATTAAGGTTTCGTTATTAATATTGTCATAAACAGTACCACTTACAGTAACTTTTTCTTGACTAAAAGAAGCCTGAGAAAGTAAGAGCAGCATAAATAAAATCTTTTTCAAATTATGTTTTGTTTAATTTATAAAGTTTAATATTCAACAAAAATACAAATCTAAATTTTAATAAATAGTTAAATAATATTATTTTAAAAATGAAAAAAGGTCGATGAATTAACATCGACCTTTAAATTATATTATAAACTAATATTTTAGATTGCTTTTAAAATATTGTTTAAAATTGTATTAGGTCTCATTGCTGCATCTGCTAAACTATCTGTAGGTTGGTAGTATGCACCTATGTTAACCGCAGTACCTTGAATCTCGTTTAATTCAGCTACAATTTTAGCTTCATTATCTTTTAACTCTTTAGCAACAGATGTAAATTCAGCTTTTAAAGAAGCATCTTTATCTTGGTTAGCTAATCCTTCAGCCCAATATAATGCTAAGTAAAAATGAGAACCTCTGTTATCTAATTCGCCAACTTTTCTAGATGGAGATTTGTCGTTTTCTAAGAATTTGTCAGTAGCATCGTCTAAAGTTTCTGCTAATACAAGTGCTTTTGCATTATTGTTAGTAGTACCTAAGTGCTCTAAAGAAACCGCCAAGGCTAAAAATTCTCCTAAAGAATCCCAACGTAAGTGATTTTCTTCTACAAATTGTTGTACGTGTTTAGGGGCAGAACCACCAGCACCAGTTTCAAATAAACCACCACCATTCATTAATGGAACAATAGATAACATTTTTGCAGAAGTACCAACTTCTAAAATTGGAAATAAATCTGTTAAATAATCACGTAAAACGTTACCAGAAACAGAAATAGTATCTTCTCCTTTTACAATTCTTTCTAAAGTAAATTCAGTTGCTTTTACTGGAGATAAAATTCTTAAGTCTAAACCGTCAGTATCGTGGTTTGGTAAATAAGCATTTACTTTTTTAATAATTTCTGCATCATGTGCTCTATTTTCATCTAACCAAAAAACAGCAGGTGTAGCAGAAGCTCTTGCTCTTGTAACAGCTAACTTAACCCAATCTTGAATTGGTAAATCTTTTGTTTGACACATTCTCCAGATATCACCAGTTTCTACATTGTGCTCTAAAAGTACGCTACCAGCAGCATCAACTACTTGTACTTTTCCATCTGCAGGAATTTCAAAAGTTTTATCATGAGAACCATATTCTTCTGCTTTTTGAGCCATTAACCCAACATTAGGTACAGTACCCATTTTAGTAGGATCAAAAGCACCATTCTTTTTACAGAATTCTATTGTAGCAGTGTAAACACCAGCATAAGAACTATCTGGTATTACAGCTTTTGTATCTTGTAATTTACCTTCTTTGTTCCACATTTGTCCAGAAGTTCTAATCATAGCAGGCATAGAAGCATCTATAATAACATCAGAAGGTACATGTAAATTAGTAATTCCTTTATCAGAATTTACCATTGCTAAATCTGCATTTTTAGCAAAAGCAGCATCTATATCTGCTAAAATTTCAGCTTTTTTATCTGCAGAAACTTCGTTTAGGTTACTTAATAAGTTTCCAAAACCATTATTAACATCTACACCAATTTCATTAAAAGTAGTAGCATGTTTTTCAAATAAATCTTTAAAATAAGTTTTTACAGCATGACCAAAAATAATAGGGTCAGAAACCTTCATCATAGTTGCTTTCATGTGTAAAGAAAGTAAAACACCACTTTCTGTAGCATCTGCAATTTCTTTATCTAAAAATGCAAGTAATGCTTTTTTACTCATTACAGTAGCATCTATAATTTCTCCGTCTAATAAAGCAACAGTTTCTTTAAGAACTGTTTTAGTACCATTACTAGCAATGTGTTGTATGCTTACGTTAGTAGCTTCTTTTACTGTAGTAGATTTTTCGTTGTGCGCAAAATCTCCTTCACTCATTGTAGCAACGTGAGTTTTAGAATCTTTACTCCAAGCTCCCATAGAATGTGGGTTTTTACGAGCATAGTTTTTAATTGCTTTAGGAGCTCTTCTGTCAGAGTTTCCTTCACGTAAAACAGGGTTTACAGCAGAACCTTTTACTTTGTTATATAAAGCTAAAACTTTTTTATCTTCGTCTGTATTTACCTCTTCTGGGTAATTAGGTATTGCATATCCTAAAGCTTGTAATTCTGCAATTGCAGCTTTTAGTTGTGGTACAGAAGCACTAATATTAGGTAATTTTATAATGTTAGCTTCAGGTGTTTTTGCTAAATCACCTAAAACAGCTAATGCGTCTTCTACTTTTTGCTCTTCAGTTAAATAATCTGAAAGGTTTGCTAAAATTCTAGCAGCTAAAGAAATGTCTTTTGTTTCTATTTCTACGCCAGAAGATTTTGTAAATGCTTCTACAATTGGTAAGAAAGAACGTGTTGCCAAAGCAGGTGCTTCGTCTGTCTTTGTATAAATAATTTTAGCTGTTTTGCTCATTTTTATAAGTGTTTTATAGTAAGTCTAAATAATGTGTATTTATCTCTTATAGAAACAGATAGTTTTTATAAAAGCGAACAAATTTATGAATTAATGACCAAATTATTAGTGGTAATTTGTTATTAATTAGGGGTTTTTTTTAGTTTTTTAATAATTTTTTAATGCTAAAATTATAGGACTAAAAAAGAAACTAATATTAGGTAGGTATATATGTAATTTACAAAAGTAACTTTGTAAAATACACTGCATAAAAAAAACGTTGTAATATTTATTACAACGTTTTTAATAATTTTATAATCTAAGAGATTATCTTCTTTTTTCAGTAATTCTAGCTTTTTTACCAGTAAGACCTCTAAAGTAGAAAATACGAGCTCTACGTACTTTACCTCTTTTGTTTACTTCTATTTTTTGAATAGATGGTAAGTTTACTGGAAAAATTCTTTCTACACCTACAGTACCAGACATTTTTCTGATTGTAAAAGTTTCTGAAGTACCAGTACCTCTTCTTTGAATAACTACACCTCTAAAAAACTGAGTACGTACTTTTTCACCCTCTTTAATTTCGTAATAAACAGTAATAGTATCACCTGCAGCAAATTCTGCAAATTCTTTTCTTGTTACAAACTCGTCTTGAACAAATTTTACTAAAGATTCCATATCTTATAATATTTAAAGTTTTTGTTAAACAACATTCACGATTTTTTCGTCAGAGGTTATTTTAACGGCTGCAAAAATACTAATTTTTTTGTGTTGATAAAACTAAAATTTAATTATTTTTTTGGTTGATAATCAGTACAATGGAAAATCCAGAATTTACGAGACTGCTTACCGTTTACTTTAATAATTACTGGAGGTAATTCTGTTACCTTATTAAAATAGGTTTTTAAAAGAGGATTTATAGTTCTTTTTTTATTGTTATTTTTAAAACGTTTGTCTGAGTCTATAAAAATGGCATTTTTGTTTTTTAAGTCAGATAAATCATCACCTAAATAATCAAAATGTAATGCGGGTAACCCTATAATATTTTGTGCATAAACTTTATCGTTCATAAAAAAGTTTAAACAAGCAGAGGTTTTGTAATTATCATTAGAAAAAACAAAAGTATTTGGATGTTGTTCTTTTATTTTAGCTGTTTCATTTGCTAATTCTTGCCACCCAACCCATGTATCATCACTTTTAATAGGTACTAAATAAAATAAAACCTGAAAAGAAATTAATAGATGAAAAACAATAGAAAAAATAATTTGAGTTTTTAATAATTTTTTAGAAATAAACATTCCTGCCAAAATAATACCTGTAATATAAGAAGGCATCATCCAGTTTAATTTTACCCAATAAATAGGTGTTAAGCTAAAGAAACCAACAAAAGTGGGTATAAAAAAGGCAAGTAAAAAAAGAGTTTTTGCTTGTGGTATTTTAAACTTTACCAATGCTCTTTTTATGTATTTGTAGGTAAATGTTATAAATATTAAAAACAAAACAGGAAGCAACAAAAATAATTGGTGCCCAATGGCTCCAAAGAATTTTTTAGGTGATATTTTAAATTCTGATATAGAGCTTGTTCTTTCTGAGGACTGGAAAGCAAAAGAAGCAAATTCATTTTGATAGTTCCAATACCAAACAGGAAAAGTTACGGCTACAGAAAGTATTAAAGAAATCCACAACCAAGGAGAAATTAATAATTTTCTGTATTTGTTAGAAAATATTAAAAAAGCAACAAGTCCTATTTGTAATAAAATAGCAGTGTATTTACTGTTAAAAGCAAGTCCCATTGCAATACCTCCAAAAATCCAATACCATTTTTTATTTTCAAAAATAGCTTTGTACAAACAAATTAAACTTACAGACCAAAATAGCAATAACGGTACATCTGGTGTAGAGTTAAAAGATAAAATTGATACAAATAGGGTAGAGGCAAATAAAATAAAAGCGTTATTTAATTTTTGTTTAGGTAAAAAGTAAGACGCTAATTTGTGAAAACTAAGAATGGTAAGCGATGTAATTGTAAAATCTGCAAATTTTACAACAAATACAGAGGTTCCAAAAATTTCTGTAAAAATTCTTAAAATATAACCAATCATTCCTGGATGATCAAAATACGATAAAGATAGATTTTGACCGTATAAATGATAATAAGCATCTTGCGGCATAAGCCCCATAAAAGGTAATAATACAAGTCTAAAAAGCTGAAAACCTAAAACCCAAGAAAGCGCTTTGTTGTTTTTTATAAATGATAAAAATTTAGTCATCTTTTAATAAATCAGGTCTTATTTGTGCAGTTCTTTCATACGCTTTGTCTGAGCGCCAATCATCAATTTTAGGGAAATTACCAGACAGTAATATCTCTGGCACTTTTTTGCCTTCAAAATTTGCAGGTCTTGTATACACAGGTGGCGATAATAAATTGTCTTGAAAAGAATCTGTTAAAGCAGATTGTTCATCGCCAATAACACCAGGTATTAAGCGTACCACAGCATCTACTAGTACAGCAGCAGCTAATTCTCCTCCTGTTAAAACATAATCTCCAATAGAAATTTCTTTGGTAATAAAGGTATCACGTATTCTTTGGTCTACACCTTTATAATGCCCAGTTAAAATTAAAATGTTTTCTTTTAAAGAAAGTGTATTGGCAGTACCCTGATTTAGTGTTTTTGCATCTGGAGTCATATAAATAACTTCGTCGTATGTTCTCTCAGATTGTAGTTTTCTTATGCAATTGGCAATGGGTTCTATCATCATTACCATTCCAGCACCTCCACCAAATTGAGTGTCGTCTATTTGTTTGTAATTTCCTAAACCATATTCTCTTAAATCATGAATTACAATTTCTACAAAACCTCTATCTTTAGCACGTTTGACAATAGAATGGTTAAACGGACTGTCTAATAAATTGGGAGCTACTGATATTATGTCTATTCGCATAGTGCAAATGTAATGTTTTTGTAAAATTATTAGATATAAATTGAAACACAGTTATTTGTGATTTTGTAATAATTTTTAATTATTGTTTTTATCAATCATAAAGTTAAGTAATTCTATAAAAGTCTTCTTATAAAGGATGTTAATCTTTTTTCGATAATTTCATATAATATTATGGCACTTAATATTGTTAAAGTTAAAACGATAAAAAAAAATAACATTGTATCAACTAGGTAAAACAAACCTATTGTTGTAAATAATTTTGGTAAACAAATTATTAGTATTGGATGTACTAAATAAATAGAATAAGAAATGTCTCCAAAATATATCAAAGTTTTAGATGATTTTAATGTAATATTAGATTGATCTAAAGTAATTAAAGAAAAAACTAAAAAACCACATACAACTAAGTCTGAAAGTATAAAGTTAAATAAATTGAAGTAGTATAATATAAAAAGAGAAATAGAGGTGATCACATATTTTTTTATAAGGGAGTTGTTTAGTTTAATTATTGGTAATATGTTACCTATAAATACTCCCAAGACAAACTGAAGTAAAATAGGATGAGTTATTAAATCTAAATAATTTTTAGCATCGTATCCATTTTTAGAATTTATTGAAAAGTGATGTTCTCTAATTAAAGGAATTATAAAAACGGAAATAGCGAAAAAAACATATAAAAAAACATATTGATTTTTCTTAAAAAATAAAGATATGCCAAATATTAAATAAAAAAACATTTCGTAATTTAGAGTCCAACCTACATATAAAGGAGGGTAACCTCCTGTAGGAATAAATAGAAATGTTTTTATAATCCTCATTGCTCCATCATTTAAAAGATCATTATAGTTGGTAACTAATAAGAAAAATAGAATAGTTAAAAAATAATACAAAGGAACTACTCTTACTATTCGTTTTAAAAAGAATGTTTTAACATTTTTTAAAGTGTTTTTTGATGTAAAGTTATTTGTATATACCATAATAAACCCACTTAATATAAAAAATAGAGGTACACCAATACTACCTTTTTTAAATAATAAATCACCGAATTTTATGTTTGTTGTATTAAGAAAACTTTTTGCGTGATAACAGCATACTAATAAAGCAGCAATACCTCTTAGAATTTGTAGATTATGTAATTTCTTATTGCTCAATTTTTTTCTGAATTAAGTATATAATTAGGTTTTTGATTGAAAATAATTTTATTCTTCGATGCTTAAATGAAATAAAGCATCTCCTTTGTTTACAATTGGTGCTTTATTTATGCAGAAAATATGACCATTACAAGGCGCATATACTTTTTTCTTAAAATCGCCAAAAGGATCTTGAATTACACCTAAGACTGTTCTTTTTTTTACATAACTACCATTTGTAATTCCATTTTTAAACATTCCAGAATCAGAAGCTCGTATCCATTTTGCTTTTTTAACAAAAACAGGAGGTGCCTTAACTGTAATTTCTCCTGCTATTAAACCTAAATGTATAAGTATATTTCTAGTTCCGTTAACTCCTTCGTTAATAATTGTAGGGCTTAATTCGTTTGCTTTCCCTCCTTCAAAAAGCAATACTGTTTTTCCCATTTGGTGTAACATGTATCTTAATGATTTTGGAATGTTCTTAGAAAAAACAATCATTGGCGGGTTAAATACTTTTGCTAATTCAAGTGCTTTTTCATCACCAAAACTACATCTAATTTGTGCAATATTATCTCTTTTTCCACCTCCTGTATGATAATCTATAACGTAATCTACAAAAGGAGCAATTTTTTCTGTAAACTGATAAGCAAATTGGCTTGCTAAAGAACCATTAACAGTTCCGGGAAACATTCTGTTTAAATCTCTACCATCCGGAAACTCACGTGTTTCTACCAAGTATCCAAAAATGTTAAAAACAGGGATGCAAATAATAGTTCCGTTATTAGGTTTGTTTATTTTTAAATTAATAATTTCTCTAACAATCCCAACACCATTGGTTTCATCACCATGAATACCTGCAAGTAATAAAACTACAGGACCAGGATTGTTAGAGCGTTCTATTATTACAGGAACATTTACTGTTGTTCTAGTATGTAGCTTTGCTATTTTTAAATCTATAACAGTTCGTTTTCCTTCAGGAATTTCTTTACCTAAAAGAATAAAAGGTTTATTCGACATGTATTTCTAAATATCTAATAATTTCTTTTGCAATATTTTTACCTGTAGCAGTTTCTATACCTTCTAATCCTGGAGACGAATTTACCTCTAATACCAAAGGACCTTTAGATGATTGTAACATATCTACACCAGCTACTCCTAAACCTAAGGCTTTGGTTGCTTTTAAAGCTGTTTTTTCTTCCTCATCTGTTAATTCTATAACAGTAGCATTACCACCTCTGTGTAAGTTAGAGCGAAACTCACCTTCTTTACCTTGGCGTTTCATGGCTCCAATAACTTTACCATCTACAACAAAAGCTCTAATATCTGCTCCACCAGCTTCTTTAATAAACTCTTGTGCTATAACTCTAGCTCCTAGTCCATTAAATGCTTCTAATACAGATGTTGCAGCATTTTTAGTTTCAGCTAACACAACACCTAACCCTTGGGTACCTTCTAATAATTTTAAAACTAAAGGAGCTCCTCCTACAGACTCTACAACATGTTCTACATCTTTTGTGTAATTTGTAAAAACAGTTTTAGGTAAACCAACACCAGCTCTAGCTAAAATTTGTAAACTGCTTAATTTATCTCTAGATCTTGTT
>CALHCK010000117.1 GCA_937936695.1 uncultured Polaribacter sp. | reverse complement strand
TACGAACAATTATTAGATTACGTGTTGCCAAACGACAATCCGCAAGATGCGTTTAGAGTAATATCTGGTGATTTTGTTACTACAGAAGATGGTACAGGTATTGTACATACTGCACCTACTTTTGGAGCAGATGATGCTTTGGTTGCAAAACAAGCAACACCAGAAGTACCACCAATGTTGGTTAAAGATGAAAATGATAATTTAGTACCGTTGGTAGATTTACAAGGTAAATTTAGACCAGAGGTTACAGAGTTTGCAGGTAAATATGTTAAAAATGAGTATTACCCAGAGGGTGAAGCTCCAGACAAATCTGTAGATGTAGAAATTGCCATTAAACTTAAAACAGAAAACAAAGCTTTTAAAGTAGAAAAATACAAACACAGTTATCCTAACTGTTGGCGTACAGATAAGCCAATTTTATATTATCCATTAGATTCTTGGTTTATAAAAGTAACCGATGTTAAAGATAGAATGCATGGTTTAAACAAAACCATTAATTGGAAACCAGAATCTACAGGTACAGGACGTTTTGGAAATTGGTTAGCAAACGCTAATGATTGGAATTTATCTAGATCTAGATACTGGGGAATTCCGTTACCTATTTGGAGAACCGAAGATGGTAAAGAAGAAATTTGTATTGGTTCTGTAAAAGAATTAAAAGCAGAAATGGCTAAGGCAGTAAAAGCAGGTGTTTTAGCAAAAGATATTTTTGAAGATTTTGAGGTTGATAACAACTCAGAAGAAAACTATGCGAAAATAGATTTACATAAAAACATTGTAGATGCCATAACATTAGTTTCAGCATCTGGACAACCAATGAAACGTGAAAGCGATTTAATTGATGTTTGGTTTGATTCTGGTTCTATGCCATACGCACAATGGCATTATCCGTTTGAAAATAAAGAGAAGATAGATGATAATAAATCTTTTCCTGCAGATTTTATAGCAGAAGGAGTAGACCAAACAAGAGGTTGGTTTTATACATTACATGCTATTGCAACAATGGTTTTTGATTCTGTTGCATATAAAAATGTAGTTTCTAACGGATTGGTTTTAGATAAAAACGGTCAAAAAATGTCTAAGCGATTAGGAAACGCTGTAGATCCGTTTACAACCTTATCTACCTACGGAGCAGATGCTACACGTTGGTACATGATTGCAAATGCAAATCCTTGGGACAATTTAAAATTTGATTTAGAAGGAATAGAAGAGGTAAAACGCAAGTTTTTTGGTACGCTCTACAATACATATTCTTTCTTTACATTGTATACAAACATAGATGGTTTTGCTTACAAAGAGGCAGATATAGCTCTAGAAGAAAGACCAGAATTAGATAGATGGATTTTATCTGAATTACATACCTTAATACGTAAAGTAGATACTTTTTACGATGCCTATGAGCCTACAAGAGCTGCTAGAGCAATATCAGACTTTACACAAGAATACTTAAGTAACTGGTTTGTTCGTTTAAGTAGAAGAAGATTTTGGAAAGGAGATTATCAAACGGACAAAATATCTGCCTACCAAACTTTATATACTTGTATGGTTACTATTGCAAAATTAGCATCGCCAATAGCACCATTTTTTATGGACAGGTTGTACCAAGATTTAAATTCTGTTACAGGTAAAGAAACTTCAGAAAGTATTCATTTAGCAGATTTTCCAGAATTTGATGAAAGTTTTGTTGATGAAAGCTTAGAACGTAAAATGGAAAATGCGCAAATTATATCATCTTTAGTATTATCACTAAGAGCTAAAGAAAAAATAAAAGTGCGTCAGCCATTACAAAAAATTATGATTCCTGTTGATAATGAGCAACAGAAAGAAGAAATTTTAGCAGTATCTAATTTAATTAAGCACGAAGTAAATATTAAAGAAATTCAGATTTTAGAAGATGCTTCAGATATTTTAATCAAACAGATAAAACCTAATTTTAAAGCTTTAGGACCTAAGTTTGGTAAAGACATGCGTTTTATTGCTGCAGAGGTGCAAAAATTTACGCAAGAAGATATTAACAAAATAGAAAAAGATAAAAACATTTCTATTTTAGTTAATGAAAAAAATATTATTTTAGAACTTTCAGATGTAGAAATATCGTCTAAAGATATAGAGGGTTGGTTAGTGGCTAATGAAGGTGCATTAACAGTGGCTTTAGATGTAACTATAACAGAAGATTTACAGAAAGAAGGAGTAGCAAGAGAGTTGGTTAACAGAATTCAGAATGCACGTAAAGACACTGGTTTAGAAGTTACAGATAAAATTAAATTAACAGTTTTAAATTACGAAACCTTACAACAATCTATAAACGATAATAAAAGCTACATTATGAGCGAAACATTAACCGAAGAATTGGTTTTTGTAGATGCTTTAGATAGTGGTACAGATATAGAATTTGATACAATAAAGAGTAGAATATTAATCGAAAAAATGTAAGCGTATGTCAGAAAATAAGGTAAAATACTCCGAAGAAGACTTACAAGAATTTAAGGGAATTATTGAAAAAAAAATGGCAAGAGCTCATGAAGATTTAGCCATTTTAAAGTCGGCTTATAAAAATGATGCAAATAATGGTACAGATGACACATCACCATCATTTAAGTCTTTTGATGAAGGTTCTGACGTAATGAACAAAGAAGCAAACGTACAACTTGCAATTAGGCAAGAAAAGTTTATTAGAGATCTTAAAAACGCTTTAATAAGAATAGAAAATGGTACTTATGGTGTTTGCAGAGCAACAGGTAAATTAATTCAGAAAGA
>CALHCK010000116.1 GCA_937936695.1 uncultured Polaribacter sp. | reverse complement strand
GTTATAATAAATAACTGCTCTACAGCCCTAGTTAATGCAACATATAATAAATTAAAATTATCTAATTCTAACTCTTCTCTTTGCTTATTATAAATTTCTAAACCTTCTTTACTAACAATACTTAAACTTTTACTATAATCTAATAACAACCCCTTAAAACCATTGTAAGAATCTGGTAATGCATTTAACCAAGATTTAGGCTTTATTTGCCTATAAATATCCATATCACATGGAAAAATTACCACAGGAAACTCTAACCCTTTAGATTTATGGATAGTCATTACTTGTACAGCATTTGCACTTTCAGGAGCTACAATACTTAATCTATCTTTATTTAAATCCCAAAAAACTAAAAAACTAGCCACATCAACTCCTTTTCGTTGCTGCTCTATGGCAACATCTAAGAAAAACTGAATATAAGCATCAGAAGAATTAATCAGGTTAAAATTTCTGACAACCTCTTCTAATTTCTCATAAAATGGTAACTGATAAAAATCAACAACATTAAAATAAATACCATATTGATTTAAAGCAACAAACAACTCATTGACAGGTAGCTTTGAAAGTTGATGCAAAAAACCATGCAGAGGCATTACCACATTTAAATGATAATATAAAAAGTACAACATTTCAAAACGCACCTCTTCATCACCTGGATTTTGTACTACTTTTAGAAAATTTATTATAAAATTAATTTTCTTACTATTCTTTAACAACAATGTTTCTGAAGAAACAATATTTATTCCTTGCTCAGACAAGTAACTAGCAATTGCTACTCCATCTTTTTTTGTTCGTGTTAAAACACAAATTTCTCCTAACGAAAACTGTGTACTTAAACCTTTTATTTTTTCTAAAACTTTTTTTGGATACTCAAGCTTCTTTTCTTCTTTATCTTTCTCTTCTTCTAAAAAAGAAATTGAAACAAAACCTCCTTTTTTGGCATTTTCTAATTGAACATTTCCATCAAAAAACATTTTTTGATACAAATCATTTTGCAGAAAGTTAGAAGTATGCTGAAAAAAAGAATTGTTAAAATTGATAACCTCAGAATAGCTTCGATAATTAGTAGCTAAAGTTTCGATATCTTTTTTAATATTAAAAGGATTTTCAGCATCTGTACCTAAATTAATAAATTGCTCTGCTTTACCACCTCTCCACCTATAAATAGCCTGTTTACCATCTCCTACCAATAATAAATTACTATTTTCTTGTGCCAGCGCATTATCTATTAATGGTATTAAATTTTCCCACTGCAAAACCGAAGTATCTTGCATTTCATCAATAAAATAATGTTGAAATCGCTGACCAATTCTCTCATATATATAAGGTGCTGGTTGGTCTTTTATATTGTCTGATATCAATTGATTAAATTCTGCATTTAAACGAATATCATTCTCTTCTTTTATAGTTTCTAATTCCGTATTAATATTATTTAAAACTGCTAAAGGAATAATACTTTTTAACGCCATACGATTTAAAACATACAAAGGATATTTTTTTTCATAGAGCTCTTTAGATTGATAATAATAATTAAAAAAAGTCTCTGACAACCCTTCAATTGTTTCTTTTACTGAAGCAGAAGCCTTACCTACATATAATTTTTTTGAAGCTTCGATATTGTTAAATAAGCGTCCTTCAAATTTTATATCATCGCTTTTTAAACTTTTAAGTTTTGTGTATTTTATAAAATGTTTTGGATAATCTCCATAACTAAAATCGGTAATCGTTAAACCGTTAGATTTTATCAGACTAAGCACTTCATTTGCTAATAATGAAAACTCTTTTTCTATTTCAATATTAATTTTCTCTAATTTAGTCTTAAGATCAAAAAAGTCTGTTAGTTTTTTTTCTGCCAAATGCCTAAAATGTGCTACATCATCTTCATTTAAAAGAATTTTAGCAAATTCATTTAAATCATTAGAAATATCCCAAGACTTATCATCATCTGTTTTAGTTAAAGAATAATCTATTAGAAGTTTTGTTAACTCTTTATCTGTACCTATTTTAGAAATCAATACATCTACCGCTTCATTTAATAAAGAAACAGCATCCATTTCTACCTCAAAATTTAAAGACAGTCCTAAATCAAAAGCAAAGTTTTTAATTATTTTATGAGTAAAGCTATCAATAGTAGTAATTGAAAATGCCGAATAATTTTGTAATACTGCATTTAAAATCTTTTTACTCCTTTCTCTTATTAGTTTTTTATCAATAGAAATCTCATGAAGAATCGCAGTTAGTAAATCATTTTTTTCTCCATCTGCAAAAGCCTCTAAACTAGAAAGAATTCTTTCTTTCATTTCTCCTGCAGCTTTATTTGTAAAAGTAATTGCTAAAATTTTCTGAAACTTAAAAACATCTTCTGTACTTAATAAAACTTTAAGATATTCTTTTACTAGCGTAAAGGTTTTACCACTACCTGCAGAGGCGTTATAAACTTGAAAAACGGATGGATTTTGCACAACTTATTTTATCTCAAATTTACGTAAAAAAAAATGCCATAAATTCAAAAAAAAATAAATTTTATTGAATTTATGGCTAAATATTTTAGCTAGAATAAGATACTAGCCTAAACCAACATCTAAAGACATCATTACTATAAAACCACCTATAAAACCAAGCGTAGCAATATCTGTATAACTATCTCTCTGTGTTTCTGGAACTACCTCTTCAATAACTACAAAAATCATTGCACCCGCAGCAAAAGCTAATGCATATGGTAAAATTGGTGTAAAAAAAGATACCGCTAAAGCACCTAAAACAGCTGCTATAGGCTCTACTACTGCAGACAACTGACCGTACCAAAAACTTTTAAACCTACTTACTCCTTGTCTTCTTAAGGGCATTGCAACAGCAAATCCTTCAGGGAAATTCTGAATTCCAATTCCTATTGCCAAAGATATTGCAGCCACAATCATTTCTGTTTGTTCTACCCCTACCAAAGTAGACGCAGCACCAAACAACACCCCCACCGCTAAACCTTCTGGAATATTATGTAAAGTAATTGCCAACACCAATAAAGTAGTTTTATGCCAATCGGTTTTTACACCTTCTTTTTCGTTTTCTTTAAAGTTGATGTGTAAGTGTGGTAAAATTTTATCCATTCCGAAAAGAGACAATGCCCCCATTGCAAAACCTACTGCAGATGGTAGTACTTTTACAAAACCTTCTCCAGGACTATTTTCTATTGCCGGTGCAAGCAAACTCCAAAAACTTGCTGCCACCATTACCCCTCCTGTAAAACCTAACATCCCGTCTAAAACCGCTCTATTCATTTTCTTAAAAAAGAAAACCAACGCTGCCCCTAAAGCAGTTAAACCCCATGTAAAAAGCGAAGCATATAAAGCTGCCTGAATAGGGTGCTCTTTACCAAAAGCTACTAATTGATCAAATATATCCATAATTTATTTCTGTTTTTTTTATTTATTTTCGTTGCACATATAAATTATTTGCAATTTTATTAGATATAGAAAGTTGTTCTGTTCCTATTTTAATTAATAAGGAATTATCAAACTCTTCTTTTTCTAAAACAACAATCTTTTTACCTAGCGTTATTCCTTTTTTATCTAAAAATTGTAAAAAATCTGAAGAGGAATCATTTACACCTACACAAACTGCACTTTCATTTTTATTTAAAGTTGATAACAAACTTTTTTCGATAACATTAATATTACCTTCTTTATCCGGAATAGGATCTCCATGCGGATCTTGTGTTGGAAAACCCAACAACGCATCTAATTGATTTATTAGTTTAGGCGATTTAATATGCTCTAATTGCTCTGCCACATCATGTACCTCATCCCAAGAAAAATTTAATTTCTCTACCAAAAAAACTTCCCACAATCTGTGTTTTCTAACAATATTGGCAGCTACTTTTTTTCCTAGATTTGTTAATGTTACCCCTTTATACTTTTTATAAATCACCACTTCTTTGTCTGATAATTTTTTAATCATATCTGAAACAGAAGAAGCCTTGGTTTCTAATTGATTTGCAATAGCATTAGTACTGATTCCTGAGTTAGCTACTAACTCTAAATGATAAATAGCTTTTAAATAATTTTCTTCCGACAGCGTAAACATTCGTTAATTTTTAACATCGCAAATATACTTTTTTATTTTTTGTAAAAAAATATATTTAGGCAAGTCTAAAAATTAATTTATATTTACCGAAATTAATAAACAACAATAGTTATCTATTGAACATCAAACAAATGAATATAAAAAGCTTACTGTTACTTATAGCAATTATTAGTTTTAATTTTACAAAAGCTCAAAGCAGTTTTATTACAGGTACCGTAACCTACAAAGGAGAAACGATTCCTTATGCAGCTGTATATGTAAAAGGAGGTAAAGAAGGCACTAGTACAGATGAAAACGGAACATATAATTTAAAAGTAACTTCAGGAAACAATATTACTATTCAGGTTAGTTCTCAAGGATATAGAAAAACGGCTAAAACAATAAACTTAAAAGACAATCAAACGCTTCAATTAAATTTCGAACTCATTGAAGACATGCTTGGTTTAGACGAAGTAGTTGTAAGTGCTACAAGAAATAGAGTAGAAAAAAGAAATACCCCTGTAATAGTTTCTTCTATTAAACCTAGATTATTAAACGCAACTCAATCTGTATCTTTAGCAGACGGATTAAACTACGCTCCTGGAGTTCGTGTAGAAAATAATTGTCAAAATTGTGGTTTTACGCAAGTACGGCTTAATGGTTTAGAAGGGGCGTATACACAAGTATTGCTAAATAGTAGACCCGTATTTTCTTCTTTAATTGGTGTATATGGTTTAGAACAAATTCCTACAAATATTATAGAACGAATAGAAGTGGTTAGAAGTGGTGGTTCTGCTTTATTTGGCTCTAACGCTATTGCTGGTACCGTAAATATTATTACAAAAGATCCTATTTTAAATACTTGGGAAGTTGGTTCTAATCTATCATTAATAAATAACAAAGCTTTAGACAGAGTACTTACTTTTAACAGTTCTGTTGTTGCAGATGATTTAAATAGTGGATTTACTTTATTTGGTAATTACAGAAATAGAGAAAGTTTAGATATTGATGGAGATGGTTTTACTGAAATTGTAGAACTAAAAAACAACACTGTAGGCGCAAAAGCTTTTTTAAAACCTAATGATAGAAGTAGAATATCTGTAAATTTAAATGCCATTAAAGAATACAGAAGAGGGGGAGACCAATTAAACTTAGCTCCTCAATTTACCAATATTACAGAAGAATTAGATCACGACACTTTTATAGGTGGTGCGGAATACGAATTGAGTAACTCAGACTTTACTAAGAAACTTCAAATATACACCTCTGTTTCTAGTACTGATAGAGATAGTTATTATGGTGGTTTAGGAGGATCTACAAGCAGGCAAGATAGTATTATAGCTAACAATGCTTTTGGTACCACTAAAGATTTAGCTTGGGTAAACGGATTACAGTTTACAAAAAACTTTAAAAAAGATGTGCTTACTGTGGGATCTGAATTAAATCATACCGCTACAGAAGACATAATACCTGGTTATAACAGACTTATAGACCAAACTGTAAATGCTATTGGAGGTTATGCTCAATACGAATGGAATCCTTCTAAAAAAATTACTGCTTTATTTGGCGCTAGACTAGATAATGTTACCGTAAACGGAGATTACAATATAGGAAACATCAGCAGAAACATTTCTTTAAACAAAACCGCTTTTTCGCCTAGATTAACAGTATCTTATTTATTTACAGAGGCTTTAAAATTTAGAGGAGGCTATGCAAGAGGATTTAGAGCCCCACAAGCTTTTAATGAAGATTTACACATTTCTAGTGTTGGTGGAGAACCTCAATTTGTAATACTTTCAGATGATTTAAATACCGAATTTTCAAATGCATATACAGCATCTCTTAATTTCTCTAAATCTAAAGGATTGTTACAAATGGACTTTCTTTTAGAAGGGTTTTATACAGATTTAGAAAATCCTTTTACATTAGTTAGCACTGGTAACACATTAGAAAACGGCTCTATATTAGAAGAAGTTAGAAATGGTGCTGGAGCAAGAGTATTTGGTACAAATTTTGAAGCCGGAATCTCTCCAAACTCTAAATGGCAATTTCAATTAGGTGGTACGTTACAAAGATCTTTATACAAAGAACCACAAACAATTTTTGAAACCGACGGTACCGCAGGAGAAACTGATATTATTATTGATGAATTTACAAGAACTCCAAATTTCTATGGATACTTCAATACTTCATACATTCCTTCAGAAGCATTTAATATTGATGTTACAGGAACTTATACGGGTAATATGACAGTACCTTTAGTAATTAGTGATACCGGATTTTTACAACTTAACGATGTACAGTCTTTCTTTGACTTAAACCTTAAATTAGAAACACACATAGACTACTCAGACGAGTTTATGTTTACCTTTACTGGTGGGGTAAAAAATATATTTAACAGTTTTCAGGATGATTTTGATACGGGTGCAACAAGAGATTCTGATTATGTATACGGTCCAGGATTACCTAGATCATTTTTTATAGGAATTAAGTTTGGTCGTTTGCATTAATCCATAAATTATTAACATGAAATTATCTTTTATTACTTTATGCTGTATTCTCTCATTTTTTTTATCTCAGAGTTTACATTCTCAAAAAAAAGAAATCAATTGGTTAACATTTGAACAGTTGGATGATTCTTTAACTGTAAAACCTAAAAAAGTTTTTATTGACTTTTATGCAGATTGGTGTTCTTACTGTAAAAAGATGGACAAAGTTGCTTTTAAAGATGCCAAGGTAATAGAATTACTTAACACTGAATATTATGCTGTAAAAATGAATGCTGAAACAACTGATACGATTCGTTTTGAAGGCAAAAAGTTCTACAACAATCAGGTAGGCAAAAAAAGGCGTCCTACCCATCAAATACCGTTATTATTAGCTTCTAGAAAAGGCAGAAGTTTTTCTTTACCTGCTATTATTGTTTTAGATAAAGATTTTAGAATAACTAACAGATATTTTGAATATCTGCACACAAAAAAAATGTTGCAAGCCTTAGATTAATTATCAAGCTCCCAACGCACAGGATGTAAAGCTCTTTTCTTAAAACTATACACCAAACCAAAAGAAGGCATTTTATGAGCACGTTGATCTGGATTACTATTACCTACATATTTATATAACAATTGTGCTTTTAATCCAAAATTCTCAGAAAACCATAACGTAGCTCCTACCCCACCGTTTACAGTAGCAGACACTCCGACAGCATCAATTAAACTACCTCCAACAACTACGTAAGGCACAACATTATTGTAAGACAAGCCAAAATCATAACGAATTCCCCCATCTATTGTAGTATATTCTTGATTATCATTAATAGCCGTAGAAAAACTACCTACAAACACAAAATCTTTATAAACATGTCTTGCTATAGAGAATCTAGGTGTTTGGTTTACAAATTCACCTTTTACAATTTCTGCATTTTCTTCTGAGTAATTAACCCATGCAATACTACTTGCAATCGCCCATTTATTATCTTTATTTTGCCCTTTCATAGCCAATGTTAAAAACAAAAAAACAAGGCTTATATTTTTATAATTTAATTTCATAATTAAGCATCTTTTAAGCAAAGAGAACCATACGTTCTATTAAAAATAAGCTGCAAAGATATTACATTACACAAGAAAATAAGATAGTTAATGCTTTTTATCTAGTAAGATAGTACATTTGCATAAAATTTATTAAGTTGAGTAAGCAGAACATTGTAAACCAATATCAAAAATCTGCGAGTGTTTCGCAGGTAATTAATAAGCTTCAACAAGATAAAAACCATTTTCAACTTAAGAATTTGGTTGGATCTTCATTGTCTTTTGTTATTTCTGAGGCTTTTAAAAAGACAGACAAACCGTATCTTTTAATTTTTAATGATAAAGAAGAAGCAGCCTATTATCTTAATGATTTAGAACAATTATTAGGTGATAAAAATGTGCTTTTTTACCCAGGTTCTTACAGAAGACCTTATCAGATAGATGAAACTGACAACGCAAATGTTTTATTACGTTCAGAAGTTTTAAATAGGATAAATTCTCGTAAAAAACCTGCAATTATAGTTACTTACCCAACAGCTTTATTCGAAAAAGTTGTCACAAAAAAAGAACTCGAAAAAAACACTTTAAAAGCCACCGTAGGAGAAAACCTTTCTTTAGATTTTGTAAATGAGGTATTATTTGAATACAAATTTAAACGTGTAGACTTTGTTACAGAACCCGGAGATTTTTCTGTAAGAGGTGGTATTGTTGATGTTTTTTCTTTTTCTAATGATGAACCTTACAGAATAGAGTTTTTTGGTGATGAAATTGATAGCATTAGAACTTTTGATGTAGAAACACAACTATCCAAAGAAAAGTTAAAGAAGGTATCTATAATGCCTAATGTAGAAAACAAAACATTAGAAGAAAAAAGAGAAAGCTTCTTAAAATACATTGCATCTAATACTGTTATTTTCACAAAAAATAAAGAGATACTTTCAGAAAACCTTAATAAATTTTTTAAAAAAGCAGAAGATGCCTTTCAAGGTTTATCAAAAGAAATTAACCATGCAAAACCTAGCGAATTATTTTGCGATGGTAATTTTATATTAAATCAAATACAAGATTTTACTTTAATAACCTTCGGGTTAAATACTTCTGAAGACATACCGTCGGTTAATTTTAACACATTACCACAACCTTCTTTTAACAAGCAATTTAATTTATTAATAGATAATTTAGAAGAATACAACAAAGCTAAATTTACCAACTATATTTTTTGCGCTAACGAACAACAAGCAAATCGTTTTAAAGACATTTTTAATGATGCAGAAAAAGAGGTACACTATGAAACCATTGTATTTCCTTTACACAAAGGTTTTGTAGATGTAGAACAGAAATTGGTTTGTTATACAGATCACGAAATTTTTGAAAGATACCATAAATTCAGGCTTAAAAATGGATATGCTAAAAAACAAGCCATTACACTTCAAGAACTTAATAAGTTAGAAATTGGAGATTATGTAACCCACATGGATCACGGAATTGGTAAATTTGGAGGCTTACAAAAAATAGATGTTCAAGGCAAAAAACAAGAAGCTATTAAATTAATCTACGGAGAAAGAGATATATTATATGTTAGTATACACTCGTTACATAAAATATCTAAGTTTAATGGTAAAGACGGTAAAGCTCCAAAGGTTTATAAATTAGGTTCTGGCGCTTGGAAAAAAGTAAAACAAAAAACAAAAGCAAGAGTTAAACATATTGCTTATAATTTAATTCAGTTATACGCAAAAAGAAAACTACAAAAAGGATTTGCTTTTGGACCAGACACTCACATGCAACATGAGCTTGAAGGAAGTTTTATGTACGAGGACACTCCAGATCAATTTACAGCTACACAAAGCGTAAAGTTAGATATGGAAAAAGAACAACCTATGGATAGGTTGGTTTGTGGTGATGTTGGGTTTGGCAAAACTGAAGTTGCTGTGAGAGCAGCATTTAAAGCTGTAGATAACGGCAAACAAGTAGCCATTTTAGTTCCTACAACAATTTTAGCTTTTCAACATTACAAAACTTTTAAAGAACGATTAAAAGATTTCCCTATAAACATAGATTATCTAAATCGTTTTAGAACTGCCAAACAAAAAACAACTGCTATTAATGGAGTAAATGACGGAAGTGTAGATATTGTTATTGGTACTCATCAATTAACTAATAAACGTATTCAATTTAAAGATTTAGGGTTGCTAATTATTGACGAAGAGCAAAAATTTGGGGTTGCTGTTAAAGACAAATTAAAAACTTTAAAAGAAAATGTAGATACATTAACGCTAACTGCTACACCAATACCTAGAACCTTGCAGTTTAGCTTAATGGCTGCTAGAGATTTATCTGTAATAAAAACACCTCCTCCTAACAGGCACCCAATAGAAAGTAATGTTATTCGTTTTTCTGAAGAAGCAATAAGAGACGCTGTTTCTTATGAAATTTCTAGAGGTGGTCAGGTTTTCTTTATTCATAATAGAATAGAAAATATTAAAGAAGTTGCTGGTTTAATTCAAAGACTGGTGCCTGCTGCTAAAGTTGCTGTAGGACACGGACAAATGGAAGGTAAAAAACTAGAAGAATTAATGCTTGGTTTTATGGACGGAGATTTTGATGTTTTAGTATCTACCACAATTATAGAAAGTGGTTTAGATGTACCTAATGCAAATACCATCTTTATAAATAATGCAAATAACTTCGGGTTGTCTGACTTACATCAAATGAGAGGAAGAGTAGGTAGGTCTAATAAAAAAGCTTTTTGCTATTTTATCACTCCTCCTTACCATATGATGACGGATGATGCCAGAAAACGAATAGAGGCGCTTGTTTTATTTTCTGACCTTGGTAGTGGTATTAATATTGCCATGAAAGATTTAGAAATTCGTGGAGCAGGTGACTTATTGGGTGGTGAACAAAGTGGTTTTATAAATGATATTGGTTTTGATACCTATCAAAAAATACTACAAGAAGCCATACAAGAATTAAAAGAAAACGAATTTAAAGAACTCTATCCTACAGATAACTCTAAGCCAAAAGAATTTGTAAAAGAAGTACAAATAGACACGGATTTTGAAATTTTGTTTCCAGACGATTATATTAATTCTATTTCTGAAAGGTTAGCACTTTATAACAAATTAAGTAGTTTAACTAAAGAAGAAGAATTAGTAACTTTTGAGACTGAAATTGTAGATAGATTTGGAGAAATACCAACACCTGTTGAAGATCTTTTAGATTCTGTAAGAATAAAATGGCTAGCTAAAGAGTTAGGCTTAGAAAAAATCATTTTAAAACAAAAAAGAATGATTGGTTATTTTGTTGCAGATCAACAAAGTGATTTTTATCAAACAGAGGCTTTTAGCAGAATGCTTACCTATGTGCAAAAAAATAGTAAAAGCTGCGTAATGAAAGAAAAACAAACAAAAAGCGGATTACGTTTATTAATTACCTTTATTAGAATAGATACTGTAAAAACAGCTTTAAAAATATTACAGAAAGTATAGCATGGAAAATTCGCATATTAAAAACTTATCGCTACTACTTTTAGCAACATTATTTATAAGTACTTCTGGGGTTTTAGGTAAATACATTGCTTTACCAGCAGAAGTAATTATATGGTTTAGAGGTAGTTTAGGCGCTTTATTTATTTATATTTTTTGTAGATTTAAAAGAATTGATTTAAAAATAAAATCTAAAAAAGATATGTTTTCTTTTTTTGTAAGTGGTTTTTTTATGACTGCTCATTGGGTATCTTATTTTTACGCACTAAAACTGTCTAATGTTGCATTGGGTATGTTGTCTATGTACACTTTTCCTGTTATGACTGCACTTTTAGAACCCTTTTTTAGTAAACAAAAACTAAACGGAATTCATGTTCTGTTAGGTATATTAGTTTTAGTTGGTGTTTACATTTTAGTGCCTAATTTTTCTTTAGAAAATGATGAGGCTAAAGGTATTTTATTGGGTGTTTTTTCTGCTCTTTGTTATGCTTTAAGAAATTTAACTACAAAAAAGCATGTTACTAATTATAATGGTAGCATGATTATGTTGTACCAATTAATTGTAATTGCCATTTTATTATTGCCTGTTTTGTTTTTAAGTGATATTTCTAACATTCAGAGTCAAATACCTTTATTGTTAATAATAGGGCTATTAACTACTGCAATTGGTCATAGCATGATTGTAAACTCTTTAAAGCATTTTTCTGTTTCTACCGCAAGTATTATTAGCAGCGTACAGCCTATTTTTGGTATTATAATTGCCTATATTTTTGTAACTGAAATACCTAGTACAAACACATATATTGGCGGTAGTTTAATTTTACTAACTGTTATTGTAGAAAGTATTAGAAGTAAAAAATAAAACATTAATAAAAACGCCTTAAAACATCAATTACTCTAGCATACAGTTTTAGCCCTGATAGAGCGGTTTGTTTGAGCTCTTTTTTGAGTTTTCGAAAAAAAAGCGAGTAGCGAAAGCAGGAAATAGCTTCTAAAACAAATCCTTATTACTTATATCTAAATAATTACGCATAACAAAATCTAAGATTGTTTCTAAAATGCCTCCCATATTGGTACATTCTTTAAACTTTACATCTCCTACGTATTTTATTAAATGCTTTTTTAATAATTCTATATTTTCTGGAAAAGAA
>CALHCK010000115.1 GCA_937936695.1 uncultured Polaribacter sp. | reverse complement strand
TATTTATATTTTGGTAGCAACTATTGGTATGAAAATGGATTTAAATCAGGCTTTTGAAAACCCTGGATTGATAGTTATTGGTTTTGTATGGATGATGATTCATGCTGTATTACTAATAATAGTTGCTAAAATAATTAAAGCACCTTACTTTTTCTTAGCTGTTGGTAGTCAAGCCAATGTTGGTGGTGCCGCCTCTGCCCCTATTGTAGCACAAGCCTTTCATCCATCATTAGCATCTGTTGGTGTGTTACTAGCTGTTTTTGGATATGCTATTGGAACTGTTGGGGCAATTGCCTGTACTATTTTAATGGAATTAGCTTCATCTTTTTAAATAAAATCAGCATATTTGCTCAAATTAATCTATTTATAAATGAAAAAAATTATTGCTCTTTTATCGTTATCGATTGTCATTTTTGCTTGTTCTTCTAAAAAAGAAGGAAACATGATTGTACAAGGACAAATAAAAGGTCTTAAAAAAGGAACTTTATATCTGCAAAAATTAAAAGATACTGCTCTTATTTCTGTAGATTCTATAACTTTATATGCCGATGAAAATTTTGTTTTAACAGATAATGTAGACTCTCCTGTTGCTTATTATTTAACATTTAAAGGAAATACTAGCGATAAAAAAATTCTTTTTTTTGGTGAAAAAGGAACTATTAATATTGTAGACAAGTTAGAGTATTTTGGTTTTAATCCTAAAATTACAGGATCTAAAAATCAAGAAATTTTTGATCAATACAACAAAGTAAACAAACGTTTTAAAAATCAGAATTTAGATTTTATAAAAAGGAATTTTGATTATAATCAAAAACAATACACAGATTCTTTGTTATTGCTAGAAAAAGAGTATCAGAGATTTATTAAAAGAAAAATTTTATACACTACTAATTTTGCACTTAATAATACAGACTTTGAAGTAGCTCCTTATTTAGCACTAACGCAGTTACAAAATGCTTCGCTTAAATTATTAGATACCATAAATAATACCTTGTCTGATAATGTTAAAAATTCTTTTTATGGAAAAGAATTAAATGCCTACATTTCTGATATTAAGAAAAAACAACAGTAGTTATTTTTTAAACTATACTATAAAACAAAAGAAGCTATTATTAATTTAATAGCTTCTTTTGTTTTATAGTATTCTTTTAAAGTTTTAAATACACACTTGTATCTAGTAAATACAACAGCTAAACGAACTTTTTATTAAAAGTGTAAGAAAAATTATAATTTTGCTACTAAATAAGAAAAACAAAAAAATTATGAAATATTTGACTCCAGAAATAGCAGCATTATCAAAACAATTTGAAATAACTAAATCTTTAGCTCGTACAAATGTGTCTTGTGGTATTTTTCAAGATTGCGATTATAACGAAAAAAGACCTAGCTTATACCAACAAAGAAATTAGTTTAAAGTTTTACTTTTAAACTCCATTGAAAACTAAATGCTGACACTACTGTGCCAGCATTATTTTTTCCTTCTGCAGTTAAAGTTATTAACTGTACTTCTTCCGTTTGTATTGCTGTTTCTATTGCTTTTTTAATCTTTTTACCGTCTGCACAAATAAATAAAATAGTACCTGTAGCCTTTTTGTAAAAATTTGCTTCTTGGTGTATTACCAACATAGAAACCTTTTTATTTGTTTGTTTTATTGCCTGCATTATTAAAACACCAGTACTTAATTCTGCCGCCATACCTTGCGCTGCCCAAAACATACTTTTAAACGGGTTTTGGTTGATCCACTTGTGGGTTATTTTAACAACAGAATTGGTTTGCGTAATACTTTGTACACGCATGCCACTTAAATAGCCTAAAGGCAACTTAAAAAGTATAAATAAGTTTATTTTTTTTGGTGTTAACTGCATCGGTTTCGGCTATGAGTAGTTGCATGGGTTAGCACTAAATTTTTTAAGTACACACCAAACTGAAAATCTGCGAGGATTTTCAAAAGTAGGCGAGAATAAGCGATTACTTATAGTCTTTGTTCGCAGTAATTTAAGGCTTATCTGAATCGTCATTTACTTCATTTAGATTAGACTCTACTTTTTTCTCAAATTCACTATAAAAAAAATCTGCTTCTTTTTTATACTGAAACGTTCTGTGATATAACATTAAAGTATTTATAGCAATTGAACCTTGTCTATTATAATCATCATAATTCTTAAAATAGTGAGATAGAAAAAGTAAATATGCTGAATATCTTGAATTATCTTCTTTTATTTCGCCAACATCATTGGCTGCAGAGAAAACTAAAGCAAAATCTTCATCTAAATTATAATAAGCTTCTAAACAAGCTTTGAATATAGCTCTTGTATGACCAGCTCCAATATTTGACCGTAATTTATACTTATTTTTTTCAGTTCCTTTATTATGCTCGTAGAAAGAAATTACACATATATTGTTTTTGTGTATTTCAACTTCTATTATAGTTTTAATTGACTTTCCAAATTCAGGAATATATCTATAAAGCTGACGATATAAAAAATCTTCATTTCTTCTTGGATACTCATTTTGAATGAATACCAAACCTTTTTTTGCCATACTCTAAAAGTTAGAATAACGCCCTAAAGTATTTTGTGTATTTACAATTGGTATCCTATTGCAAGAATCTAATGAAAAATCAATTGTAGTGTCTTTGTTTATTATTACTTCCTTATCACTAGGTTCATTACTTAAAAGCCCTTTTCTACTGTTTTTCCAAGGTAAATCATTATGAGTTAAATCAACTAAATCTGCCCCCGTTAAATGGCCATAGGACTCCCATATATCATTTAAATGATCTAGAGTTAGATCATCCAAATCCAAATTTACAGCTCTATTATTTGGAATAATAGAACTTCTTTTCATAAACTTAAAATTAGCCCAAACATCATAAACCACAGGACCATATATCCAAGCTTGAATTCTGTCATCAAACAACCTTTTGTCATTTTTAACAAAAAACCAAAGCTGAGAATAATACAGTAACTTCTGTAATTTCAGAGGACTAACACCTTTCCTAATAAAGAAAGAAGAAACGTCTAATGCTCTATAATTTGTTTTCATTTTAGTTTTAAATTAGCAATTTCTTGCTTTTGCAAATGTACAATATTAATTGATAATATATAAAAACTTATCTGAATATCAAAAAACTATTACCAACAACGTGTATATTTTATTGCTTTTAATAGCTTTATTTAAAGTTATTTTTTATTTAATATATTTCATTTCGGAAAATACTTACATATTTTCAAGCAATAAAACGCATAAAAAAGTCGGGCTTCGTTTTTTATATTTCTATATCTAATTTATTCAGATTTTATCTTGTGTCAAATAACGTAACAATGTTTACTCGTTTGGGATTATAGAGATAGTATAAAGACATTTTTTGTGATTATGTATTTTCTTAAACTTTTACCTTTTTTAGATTCAGGAAATATTTCAGGCTGATTTTTAATTATCTTTATTGAGGAGTCTAATTTTTCAACGAAATCCTTTTTTATTTTAACAGACCATTTTTCTATTAAGTACTCGAACAATTTTTCTAATTTCCTTTCGGCTGTTTTTGAAATAACACCTTTTATGCTCAATTTATCTGTGTTTTGCATAAAAGATTCGTAACCTGTTATTTCTCCGTTTTCTATTTCTCGAGAAGCTATTTCAATTTCTTTGCGTTGCTCAATAGATAAATCGTCTCAAAAGTCAGCAGTTTTTGCTTTTTGAATATTTTTTAATCGGTTCAATAATTCTAAGATTTTCGGTATCCAAAAGCATTTTTACTTATTCTATTTTTTCCGCTTGAATATTCTTTTCATATTTATTTATAATCAAGAATAATGATTTTAACATGAATTTTTAATTGCAACCGATTTTTTTTAAATGAATCCCAACTTAATTCTGTTTTATAAAAGATAACCAATTTTGAAACAAAAAACACAAAGAATAGGTACTTATTTATTATTTGCTAAATGTTCTTCTATATCTGCTATATGATGCTGTAATGCTTGAGAAGATATTTGAATTTCTTTTATTAACAAAGATAAAGACATTATTAAGAGAATTAAAGCAAAGCCAAAAGTCCAAATTGCTATTTTATCATAGTTTATATAAATTAAAAACATAGTAACCACACAAAGAAGTAAACTTGTAATACCAAAAATTTGCATCCATCTTGTTAAATTCAAACGTTTCTTTAAATTTTTAATTTGCCTCAATAAGGTAACATCTTGCTTTTGCAAATAAATATCGTGTAAATTTCTAATTACTGCAGAATATGCCAAAAAACGATTGGTATAAGCTAGCATAATTAAAGAAATTGCCGAAAACAAAACGGCTGGTGTTGTTAGTGTTAATTCTTCCATATAAACATCAAAATTAGTCAATTATTAATAGCCTTAAAACAAGTTACTTCTTTTTTTAGAATTTTACTTACTACTAATTATAAATACTTTCACTTTTAGTTTTTAACAACAAATTTTATAAAATCCTTACATCTAAAACATCAAATTATCTTATTAAATCATAATTAATTCTAATTAAATTACACCTGTTTTTTGATAGAAAACTCGTATATTAATAATCTAATCCACTATATATGAAAAACTTACTATTACTACCGTTTATTATTATGGCTACTCTTTCATATGCACAAATCAATGAAAATGAATGGAGTCACAAGATTTTTAATTCTAACGTAGATAAAAACCTACAGCTTATAAAAGAAAATACAACTCCAGAATTATTAACTATTTTTAAAGAAATAAAAGCTTTAAAATTTTCTGAAGAAACTAATAATTCTGAAGGAAAATTTTCCGTTTATAACAATCCTTTTTCAATTGAAAAAGAAAATAACAGTTCAACTAAAAACACCGAGCAATTAACAGCTCTAGATGTTAAAATTCAAGAAAAGTTAATTAATAATATTGTTTTAAAACTATTAGAAAAACAAAACATTATTAATAATGAGAGTTCTTTTACTTATGGAGATAGAATTATTAAACGATACAAACAACATATTAAAGCAGAAAATAAACTAAACGCTACTTTATTTAAAAACAAAAACATAGAGGTTCAAATAGGAAAAAACATTTACAACTACATATATAAACTGCATAAAACAGAATTTGACTTAGATTTACAAAGTAGTTTAAATTTACTTGTGGTTAACTTTTAACTATATGGGACATAATAGCACAAAAAAGGCCGAATTAATTATATAATTCGGCCTTTTTATTTTATTAAATTTTACTTACCTAGAGTATTACAATCCACTAATAAAATTTCCGTAAGGGTCTTTAAACTGAGTACCTTCTGCAAATCTATACTTGCTTAATTTTTTAAACTCTACCAATGCCCAAAGTACAAATTCTTTAACAAAATATGTATCTGCTGTATTCATGTTTGGTTGATGCTGCTTTAAAAAAGCATTTAAAGGAGCTACTTTATCTAATTCTTTTTTATACTGAGCTTCATTATAATCATCTAATAATTCAAAATCTTCTTCTGTATTAAAAAACCAAGAAACAATTTCATCATAAGGAGTTTCTGCATTATGTTTTTCTAGTTTCTTAATTTCAGGAAAATAAGTTGGAAACAATGTTGTAATTGCATTTTTAATTAATTTTTCTGCAACTATTTGTGCTCCCTCCTGCTCTCCTTCATACACCAATTCTACTTTACCAGTAATTGCAGGTATAATACCATCAAAATCATTTAAACGCACCATTGTTTCTGTATCTCCTGCAATTAACGCTCTTCGTTCTGCTGTACTTAATAAATTCTCAAAAGCAGTAATACTCAAACGTGCACTTACACCACTTTTAGCATCAATATACTCGCTATCTCTTGCTTCAAAAACAATTTGCTCTAATAAATCTTTAGCTAATTCAGGAACTTTTATAAACTGTTTTTGCGCAATTGTTTTGTCGGTTTCTTGCTGCGTAATTGTTTTTGCCGTTTCTATATCTTGCGGATAATGTGTTAAAATTTGCGAACCAATTCTATCTTTTAAAGGTGTAACAATACTTCCTCTATTGGTATAATCTTCTGGGTTTGCTGTAAAAACAAATTGCATGTCTAATGGCAAACGTAATTTAAAACCTCTTATTTGAATATCTCCTTCTTGCAAAATATTAAATAACGCTACCTGAATTCTTGCTTGTAAATCTGGCAACTCATTAATTACAAAAATACACCTGTTGGCTCTTGGTATCATTCCGTAATGTATTACCCTATCATCTGCATAACTTAATTTTAAATTTGCTGCTTTTATAGGGTCTACATCTCCAACCAAATCGGCTACTGTTACATCTGGTGTTGCTAGTTTTTCTGCAAAACGTTCATTTCTATGCATCCAATAGATTGGAGTTTCATTTCCTTTTTCTTTAATAAGCTCAATAGCAAACCTAGATATTGGCTCTAATGGATCATCATTTATTTCTGAACCTTCTACCACTGGTATATATTCATCTAGTAAATGCACCATTAACCTTGCTAAACGTGTTTTTGCTTGTCCTCTTAAACCTAATAAATTTATATTATGTTTACTTAAAATAGCTCTTTCTAACTCTGGTATTACCGTATTTTCGTATCCATGAATACCTTTAAAAACGGTTTCTTTACTCATCATTTTACTAATAAGATTCTCTCTTAACTCATCTTTAATAGATTTAGATTGATATCCAGACTCTTTTAATTTTCCTAATGTTGTAATGTTTTCTATATTCATTTCTAGTGTTTTTGAATTAGCTATAAGTGCTTATAAACTAAATCTTATACTTTTAAATTTTAAAAATAATATTATCCTCTTATTCGTTTTTTACGATTAGTTTCGTAATCCTCAAAAATCATTTCTCCCAAACCTTTTAAGCCTGTATAAAACGCTTTTCCTTGGTTTGCTTGTGTAAAAGCCTGCACAAACTGTTTTAAGTACGGATCTTGGGCTATCATAAACGTGGTAATAGGTATATGTAATTTTCTTGCTTGCTGTGCCATGGCATAACATTTATTTACAATATGCTTATCTAACCCGTTACTATTTTTATAATATTGGCCGTCCGATAATCGTAAACAACTAGGTTTACCGTCTGTTATCATAAAAATTTGCTTGTTTGTGTTACGCTTTCTGCGTAATAAATCCATTGCTAAATTTAAACCTGCTACAGTATTTGTATGGTAAGGGCCCACTTGTAAATAAGGCAAATCTTTTATTTTTATAGACCAAGCATCATTACCAAAAACTATAATATCTAAAGTATCTTTTGGATAACGGGTAGTTATTAACTCTGCCAACGCCATTGCTACTTTTTTTGCTGGCGTAATTCTGTCTTCTCCATACAATATCATAGAATGGCTAATATCAATCATTAAAACCGTACTCATTTGAGATTTGTGTAAGGTTTCTTCTACAACCAAATCATTTTCTGTAAGACTAAATTGATCTATACCGTTGTTAATTTGAGCATTTCTAATACTTTCTGTAATAGATACTTTATCTAATGCGTCTCCAAATTGGTAACTTCTAAAATCTCCTGTGTGTTCATCTCCAATTCCTGGAGACTTACTTTTGTGATTTCCGGCTCCACTCCTTTTTATTTTTCCAAAAATATGATTTAAAGCTTGCTGACGAATGGCTCTTTCTGTTTTAGCGGTAATTTTAGTACCTCCATCTCCATCAGATTTTATTTCTTCTTTTATGTATCCTTTTTTCTTTAAATCTTCAATAAAATCGTCTATCGTATAATTTTCATCTGTAAGTTGATATTCTTTATCTAAAGATCGTAGCCAATCTATAGCCTCATCAAAATCTCCAGAAGTATGAGTTATCAACTCCTTAAAAATTTCGAATAATTTTTCGAACGGAGACTGATTTTCTGCTTTATAAGGTTTAAAAATAAATCCTTTTTTGTTTGTGCTATTTTTCATCACTATAAAAATAAAACTTTAATAGTTATCTTTTTAAATATTAACATTAGTTTAATGTATGCTGTAATCAGTTATAGTTATAATTTAACAACAAGTTTTAATACGTATAAACTAATAAGTTTTATCTATTAAAACCAAAGTAACTTTTAAGAACTCTTTTTTATTTTTACTGTATGACAAAAATTGTAATTACTGGAGGTACTGGTTTAATTGGAAAAAAACTAACACAAATATTAGTTGATAAAGGATATAAAGTTGCTATTTTAAGTAGAAACCCTAAGGAGGATAACGAGTTTTTATGGGATATTTCTAAAAGTTATGTCGATAAAAAAGCGCTTGAAAATACAGATTATATAATTCATTTAGCAGGTGCAGGTATTGCAGATAAACGTTGGAGTACTGAAAGAAAACAGTTGATTATTGATAGTAGAGTAAAAAGTGCTAATTTACTTTTTGATAAAATTAACGAATTAAACATTAATTTAAAGGGGTTTATATCGGCGTCTGGTATTGGTTATTACGGAGCAATAACCACTGATAAAATTTTTACTGAAACAGATAGTGCTGGTAATGATTTTTTAAGTGATGTATGCCAAAAATGGGAAACTGCAGCTTTACAGTTTTCTAAAATAAACATACCCGTTACTATTTTAAGAACAGGTATTGTGTTGACTAAACAAGGCGGTGCGTTGGCTAAAATGAAAACTCCTATTATATCTCCATTAGCTTCTGGTAAACAGTTTTTACCATGGATTCATATCAACGATTTATGCAATATGTATGTTGCTGCTATAGAAAACAACTTAACGGGTATTTATAATGCTGTTGCACCAGAACATCATACAAGTACTTCTTTTTCTAAAATAGTAGCCAAAGTATACAAAAGACCATATTTAGGAATAGCTGTACCTAGTTTTTTACTGAATATTTATTTAGGAGAAATGGCTATGTTATTAACTGAAGGCAGTAAAATTTCAGCAAAAAAAATCGAAAAGAACGGGGGATTTTCTTTTCGATTCTTAACGCTTAAAAAAGCTTTAAATAACTTAAAATAAATTTAACAACTTATTTTACATCACTTTCTTTCATTTTACCTTTCCAAGTTCTACCTCCTAGAGTAGATGTGTAATGAATAAAACCGTTTTCTACTTTGGTAATTTTCATTCTCATTTTAGTACCTGCTTTAAAAGGGAAGTTTGGTAAGTTAAAATCTCTAATAATCATGTAACACTCATCTTTAGAGGTCCATAAAAGGTCTGATTTTATAAAGTGTTTTTTATTATTATAAAATTCAAAATGTTCTTTACCTTCAAATACTACTAAAACATCTTCTCCTTTGTATTGGTAGCTAAATGTTTTATCTTTAATTAAAGGAGTTTCTTTAGTTTCTTCCTTAAGATCTAACACACTAGCCGAAAGAGGTTTTAGTGTCATTAAATAATCTTGTGCACTTACAGTAGCTGTTGCAAATAATACTGCTGCAAACAGAAAATAGGTTTTTAAATTTTTCATTTTTTGAATAGATTAGGGGTTAATATATTTATTAGGGGCTAAATTATTATAATATTCAATGTAAAGCGGTTGTAAACTCTATTGCTAGATATACATTATTTTATTTATGCTTTTAATGTTTATATGGTTTAATTTGATGAAAAAATCTAAAATTAATGTAGGTATCCTATTGTAAACTATAAATAAAATAGTATTTATTTTGTTTTTACAATGCGTATTAATTTTTCTCGAAATAGATAAGAATTTAGAAGCTAATTCTAAATGAAGGTTTTTAAAAAAAACACTTGTGAAGGATCTTAAAAATCTAGGGGAAAATTTTTTAGTCATTTTTAGGGGATACAAAAAAGTATATAATCAATACTTAATTATTAATTTTAGGGGTTAATTAATTATTAATATATCAAATATATACTTTTTTTTTAACTTTTTTAAAAAAAATAAGTTTTTTTTTTAGAAAGTTGTTTTTATATCTAATGCAACTTCATTCCATGTTTTAGAAACTCCATCTGCACCTTTGTGTAATTCTTTACATACTGTATTTAAAGAATTTAAAGCTTTAACAGCATTCCATTTCTTAACATCCATAGTTGCTTTCATAGAAAAAACATTACCAGCAATTGTATACGTAAATGGTACTTTGTCAGTTACTCCATTCATAGTAATACTAACAGTTCCTGATGTATCGTCTTTAATGTTAAATTTACCAGATAATAATTTTGTGTTATCCATTACACCAAAAAAGAATTTTTGAATTTTGTAATCTCTACTAGTATTGTTTGTAAAAATACTACTTACTGGTATAGAGAATTCTGCATTATTAATTGCTTCTTTTACAGAATTACCATCTCCATTAGCAGTAATAACTACTTTTTTAAACTGACCTCCTACAGGTACTTTGTCTGTAGTTTTGTAAGCTACAAATTTAATTTCACTGCTTGCAGATTGTAAAGAATAAGGAAACGTACTTTGTTTCTTTTCTTGTTTTTTTTCTAATTTAGGTGCATTTTCTTTTGCTTTTTCAGACTTACAAGATGCAAGATTAAAAGCTGTTACGACTAATAATAAAACTGCTAATTTTTTCATGATGGGTATAATATTTAAGATTTAAAATTGTTTCGATAATTTAATATATTCTTTTTTAGCCTCGTCGGCAGACATTCCGTTTAATTGTATCCAAGCATTCAGCTTAAAAGCATTTATTAAATTTACATCTCGATTAAAATAAAACTTGTTTCCGCAACTAGCCTGTTTATAGTAAGCATAAAATTTTAATTTTACATCAGGTGCTATCTGTTGATTAAGCTTAGTAATTTTATCGAAAGCCTTTTTAAACTCTTTGTCTAAATCAAGCTCCATGCAATTTATTTTTGCGCAATTATTTGTTCTCCACCTTTTACCTTATCTCCTAGTGCTACATTTAATTTTGTTCCTAACGGTAAAAACAAATCTACTCTAGAACCAAATTTAATAAAACCAGCATCTGTACCTTGCACAACAACATCTCCTTCTTTTGCATAATTTACAATTCTCTTTGCCAAAGCACCTGCAATTTGTCTGTACAATACATCTCCAAAATTTGCATCATTAATAACTACAGTTGTTCTTTCATTTTCTGTTGACGCTTTTGGATGCCACGCAACTAAATATTTACCAGGGTGGTACTTACTATATTTTATAACACCACTCATAGCGTAACGTGTAACATGCACATTAAATGGAGACATAAATATAGAAACTTGCAATCTTTTTCCTTTAAAATACTCTGGTTCTTCTACTTCTTCTATAACTACTACTTTACCATCTACAGGAGCTACTAAAGTTCCTTCTTTTTTAGGTGAAACCCTTTTTGGATTTCTAAAAAACTGTAAAATAATAATTAATAATACTATAATTAAAATTTGAATAGCTTTAACCAACCAGGTTATTTCTATTAGTTTTTCTGCTAATAATATACCAGATACAGATATTATTAACGCTGCAACTATTATTTGGTAACCTTCTTTGTGAAAACGAATCATATTTAAATTATAAAATTAATGTACAAATATACAAATGGTGCTGCAAACAACAAACTATCTAATCGGTCAAAAATACCTCCATGACCAGGCATTATATTACCACTGTCTTTAATATTAGCTTGTCTTTTAAATTTAGATTCTACAAGGTCTCCTATGGTACCAATTACACTTACAATAAGCCCAATTATTAACCAATTAATTAATGTAAAATCTGTGTTATAATTACTTATAATGTAAGCTGCTATTAAAGTAAATAATAAACCTCCAATAAAACCTTCTTGCGTTTTTTTAGGTGATATTGTTACAAATAGTTTTCTTTTACCAAAGTTTTTACCCACTAAAAAAGCAAAACTATCGTTTACCCAAATCATTACTATTATAGCTACTATTAAATAAGGATTGTATATACCTTTATAAATAGGTAAAAGAACTAAAAAAATCATAGAAAAAATAGGAAACCGGATGAGTAACCCTAATTTAGATCTATCATTTTTATAGGTAATTTCTTTCTTTGCCACCAGATAATAAATTAGCATTGATGATGACAATATTGTGATACCAAGTATTAGTAAAATAGCATAATTTTCTGGTCTTATTAATACTAAAAATAAAACTAAACTAAAAAAAATGTATCCTACAAAACCTTTAAAGGCAATCATCTTAGAAAATTCCCAAATACATATAAGCCCAAAAAGAGTAATTAAAGCAATATAAGATTCTTTAGAAAAAAAGATAGCTGATAAAAAAATAACAATGTAAACAAACCCAGATAAACTCCTTTTTAAAAGGTTACTCATATTACAAATCTTCTAATAATAATAAATATAAATTTTTAGAATTACTATTACCGTAATCTAAAAAGTTATCTTGATTTTTGTTAATCTTATAATTGCTTACTGTAGATATATTTGTAGGTAAACTATCTTTATTATTAATTTTTATTCCTGTTAACCCTTGCCCCATATCTTTTACTAATTGACTTGTAGTAGCCAAAACAATAAAGTTTTGAGGCATTGAAGATAATTTTATACTTTTTAATTGATTTGATGAAAATAAAATATTTCCATTATCAGCAATTAAATGTTCGCATTTTGTAAAAACAGGAATACTCTCTTTTAAATCAGTTTTTAATACTACATTACTATCACTAAAATAAGTAGCTAAATCTTCGTTTAAAAGCGTTAACGTATTCCAATTATTCTCTTTTAAAATGTTACTTAAATTTTCTAAAACTTCTTTTTGATGTAAACAATATAAAAACTTACCTCCTTTTTCTACAAAATTATGTACAAACAAGTCGTCTAAGGAAAGGTTTACTTCTTGTTTCTGAATCTCTTCGTCTACCTTTTCAGGGATATTGAATAACTTTTTAAAAAAATTCATTTAGTTGAAAGATATTTTAATTGTTTTCTTCTGCACTTTCTGTAACAGTTGAAATATCTTCTTTTTCTGCAATTTCTGTGATGTCTTCTGCTGTATCAAAAGGTCTTTTTCCAAAAACTTTTTCTAAATCGTCTTTAAAAATAACTTCTTTTTCTAATAAAAGCTTCGCTAAAACAGTTAGTTTTTCTTTATTATTATCTAATAATTCTACAGCTCTAACATATTGAGCTTCTATCATTTTAGAAATTTCTTTATCTATAACTTTAGCAGTCTCTTCACTATAAGGTTTTACAAAAGAATCATTTCCAGAAGAATCATAATATGTAATATTACCAACTTCTTGGTTTAAACCATAAACAGTAACCATTGCTCTAGCTTGCTTTGTAACTTTTTCTAAATCACTTAAAGCACCTGTAGAAATTTTATCGAAAATTATCTTTTCTGCTGCTCTACCTCCTAAAGTAGCACACATTTCGTCTAACATTTGTTCTGTTTGCACAATCATTCTTTCTGCTGGTAAATACCATGCTGCTCCTAAAGATTGTCCTCTTGGTACAATAGTTACTTTTACTAAAGGTGCTGCATGTTCTAACATCCAACTTACCGTTGCGTGTCCAGCCTCATGAAAAGCAATAACTTCTTTTTCTTTTGGAGTGATTACTTTATTTTTCTTCTCTAAACCTCCAACAATTCTATCTACAGCATCTAAAAAGTCTTGCTGATCTATAGATTTCTTATTTTTTCTTGCAGCAATTAAAGCCGCTTCATTACACATATTTGCAATGTCTGCTCCAGAAAAACCAGGTGTTTGTTGTGCTAAAAGTTCTAAATTAACATCTTCTCCTAATTTTAATGGTTTTATATGTACATTAAATATTTGCTCACGTTCATTAATATCTGGTAAATCAACATAAATTTGTCTATCGAAACGACCAGCTCTCATTAATGCACTGTCTAAAACATCTGCTCTGTTTGTTGCTGCTAATACAATAACATTGGTATCTGTACCAAAACCATCCATTTCGGTTAATAACTGGTTTAATGTATTTTCTCTTTCATCATTACCTCCTGTCATGTTGTTTTTACCACGGGCTCTACCAATTGCATCTATTTCATCAATAAAAATAATTGAAGGAGATTTTTGCTGCGCTTGTTTAAAAAGATCTCTAACTCTAGAAGCTCCTACTCCAACAAACATTTCAACAAAATCTGAACCTGATAAAGAGAAAAATGGTACACCTGCTTCACCCGCAACTGCTTTTGCCAATAATGTTTTACCTGTTCCAGGAGAACCTACTAACAAAGCTCCTTTTGGTATTTTACCTCCTAACGAAGTATACTTTTCTGGGTTTTTAAGAAAATCAACAATTTCTTGAACTTCTTCTTTAGCTCCTTGTAAACCAGCAACATCTTTAAAAGTAGTTTTTACTTTAGTGTCTTTGTCAAATAATTTAGCTTTAGATTTACCAATACTAAAAATTTGGCCACCACCGCCAGCACCAGCGCCTCCACCAGACATTCTTCTCATAAAAAACAGCCAAACACCAATTAAAACTATAAATGGTAAAAAACCAATAATGGTTTCTAACATAGATGTTTTTTCTGTATTTTCTTTATCAAAATCTAAGCCTTTTTGTTCTTTCGCTTTTTCAATACTATTTTCAAAGTTTTGTAAATCACCAAAGTTATACTCAAATAAAGAAGCTCCTCTTGTATAAAAAGTAGAAGCTACAATGTTTTTGTATCTATCTTTTTTTAACGCTTCTGTTTTTATAAAAATTTGAGCTACATTGTTATTTACAACCAAAATCTTTTTGATATCGTTTGCTAATAATATTTCGTTAAACTCGTTTTTAGAAATGTTTTTAGAAGCTAAATCTCCACTACTAAAAAAGTTAAGCGCTAATATTACAATAAATATTGCTCCATATACCCAGTATGCATTAAATTTAAACTTAGGCATGTTAGAATTACTATCTTTATTTGAATCACTCATTGTCTTAAAATCAAAAAATTAAACTGGCTTTATTTCTGTTATTTTAGCATCTCCCCAAAGACTCTCTATGTCATAAAAATCTCTTACATGCTTCTGAAAAATATGAACTACTACATTTACATAATCCATTAAAACCCATTCAGAATTTGTTTGCCCTTCTATATGCCAAGGTTTATCTTTTAATTCTTTACTTACTATTTTTTGAACCGAACCAGAAATAGCGTTTACCTGTGTATTTGAGTTACCTGAACATACCACAAAGTAGTCGCAAACAGTGTTTTCTATATCTCGTAAGTCTAATAATTGAATGTCTTCTCCTTTAACATCATCAATACCTTTTATTATTGTTGCTATTAAGTTGTCTGTACTTACTTGTTTTTTTGTCATTAACTTTATTCTAATTTAACGCAAAGTTATTGTTTTTTTGCGAGTATTTTATGTAATATTACGCTTGTTTACACTTTATTTAACACTTGAAAACTATCAAAATTAATGCCACCGATTCTACCAACACTTTTTTAAAGGAGTTGGCACAAAATTCTGCCGTAGAAAACTTTACTACTGTGGTTGCAAATACGCAATTAAAAGGTAGAGGGCAACAAAATCAGAAATGGTTTTCTGAGCCTAATAAAAACCTTACCTTCAGTACGTTTGTAATATTTGATAATTTTAAAATTAAACATCAAAAATACTTAAATTATGCCATTTCTTTAGCTATTTACGAAGTTCTTTTTAATGAAAATTTACCAAAACTATCTATTAAGTGGCCAAACGACATTATGTCAGTTAACAAAAAAATTTGCGGTATCTTAATAGAAAACACATTTATAGGTAATAAAATTAAAAATGCAGTAATTGGCATTGGTGTAAATGTAAACCAAGAATGTTTTCCTGATTTTTTAAAAAACAAAGCTACTTCTTTAAAAATAGAAAATAATAACACCTACGATTTAACTATTTTACTAAACAAATTATTACTAAATATTAAAGTTAAAATTAAACTCTTAAAAAAAGAATGCTTTACTTTTTTAGAAGATGCTTATTTAAAAGTATTATACAAAAAAAACATCCCTACTATGTTTAAAAACAGTAGAGATGAAATTTTTATAGGTATAATTTCTGGTGTCTCGGAAGACGGAAAATTACAAATTCTTTTAGAAAATGATACTATTAAAGAATTTGGTATTAAAGAAGTTACCTTTCTTTAAAGTTTTCCTATATTTTCTGTAAGTGTTTCCACAAATTTTGTCAATGGTTTTTTAATCATCATAGCCATCATAGGATTAAAATCTCCATCAAACTTTAACTGAACTTCTGTTTTATTTTCAGAAATTTCACTAATATCTGCTGCTAACGTAAAAGATAATTTGCTACTTGCAGCACCCAAAGTAATGTTAGAAAAAGGTGTTTTTTCTTTTAAAACAAGTCTAATTTCTGGCATCCCTGGTAATCCAAACAAAAAAGAATCTCCATCAACTTCAAACTTCTGAATATTTTCTGGCATAATTTCTTTAAAATTCTGTAATTCAGAAAAATAATTAAAAACTTCTTCTGCAGATTTTTCTACTGTTACAATATTACCATCTATATTCATAATGTTTATTTTTTATTGTTTCCAAATGCTTGGATCTTTTCTCCAATCATTTAATGTAATTAACTCTTTATCTGTAATATAACCGCTATCTAAAGCTTGTTCTAATAAGTTTTCGTAGTTACTTAAGGTAGTTATACTAATGTTTTTATCTTCAAAATTTTTGGTTGCCACATCAAATCCATAAGAAAAAATAGCTACCATACCTTTAACCACTGCACCGCCTTCTTTTAAAGCATCTACCGCGTTTAAACTGCTATTTCCTGTACTTATTAAATCTTCTATAACTACAACATTTTGTCCTTTTTCTAAATGCCCTTCTATCTGGTTTTTTCTACCATGTTTTTTAGGTTCTGGTCTAACATAAATAAAAGGAACTCCTAATTCTTGCGCTACTAAAACACCAATAGCTATTGCACCAGTTGCTACACCTGCTATTACATCTGGTTTACCGTATTCTTTTTCTACAAGTTTTGCAATTTCTTTCTTTAAAAAAACACGTACCGGAGGATAAGATAATGTTACTCTATTATCACAGTATATAGGCGATTTCCATCCTGATGCCCAATTAAAGGGGTCTGTAGGACTCAATTTTATTGCCTTGATTTGCAATAAAAGTTCTGCTGTTTTTTTTGCCGTATCTTTGTTTAAAATCATATCGCAAATGTATAAAGTTTTTGTAAATGATAAACCAATAATTATCACTTCTTCATCAAAAAAAGAAAATAATTTTGATTTATACTCTTTTAAAAGCATCTCTTTTTCTGAAGTGCTAAATAAGCTAAAAAACACTAGTATTAACGGCATTGTTTTGTACTCTACTGATTTAAAGGAAGATTGGTTTAATTTTTTAAGCAACTTAAATATCATTCCTGCTGCTGGAGGTTTAGTTTTAAATAATAAAAAAGAAATTTTATTTATTTATAGAAATAATGTTTGGGATTTACCTAAAGGATGGATAGAAAAAGGAGAATCTATAGAAGATGCAGCCATTAGAGAAGTTGAAGAAGAATGCGGTATTAGAAATTTAAAGTTGATAAAACCTTTATTAACAACACATCACATCTATCATCAAAACGGAATAAACCTAAAAGAAACGCATTGGTTTTTAATGCATAGCGATGATGAAGAAAATTTAACTCCACAAATTGAAGAAGGAATTACACAAGTTGTTTTTAAAAATGACTTAGAAACTAAAAAAGCACTAAAAAACACTTACCAAAACATAAAATTAGTATACGATACTTACAAACAACAGTAGTTTTCTAAAAAAACCTTCTATCTTTGCCCACTTGTAAAAAGTGCCAAATATTATGACCGAATTTCTCAAAAAAATAACACCCAATGCTAAAAATGATGTTTTAGCTGGTATTACTGTTTCCTTAGCTATGATTCCTGAAGTAGTAGCTTTTGCCTTTGTAGCTCAAATAGACCCTCTGGTAGCACTTTCTGGTGCTTTTATTATTGGTTTAATTACTGCTATTTTTGGTGGAAGACCAGGATTAATTTCTGGTGCCGCTGGTGCTGTAGCGGTAATTTTTGTAAGTATGATTGCTGAAGGACACACTAAAGGAATGCTATTTGATACACCGGTAGACAATATGGGGTATTTTTATTTACTTGCCTGCGTTATTTTAATGGGGGTAATACAAATACTTGCAGGAGTTTTTAAAATAGGAAAATTTGTACGTTTAATACCACATTCTGTAATGATGGGGTTTGTAAACGGTTTGGCTATTGTTATTTTTTGGGCACAAGTAAAAATGTTTTCTCACAAAACATTACAAATTTCTGATGAAGGAGTAAAACAATATGTTAGTTCTTTTATGCAAGGTACAGAATTATATATTATGATTGCTTTAGTGGCTTTAACTATGGCTATTATTTGGGGACTCCCTAAAATCACAAAAAAACTACCTGCTTCTTTAACAGCTATTTTAGTAACTACTTTAATTGTTGTGTTTTCTGGTTTAGAAGTTTCTACCGTTGGTTCTTATATTATTGAAGGTGGTGGTACTGGTTTAAAAGGAGAATTTCCTACACCTAACTTAGAACTTTGGCAGCATTTACCTTTTAATATGGATACACTTATGTTTATATTACCTTTTGCTTTTTTAGCTGCTTCTGTTGGATTAATAGAATCTTTAATGACTATGAATTTAGTTGATGAACTTACAGAATCTAGAGGTAATGGTAATAAAGAATGTATTGCACAAGGAGCCGGTAATATTTTAAGTGGTTTATTTGGTGGTACTGGCGGTTGTGGTATGATAGGACAGACTGTAATTAATATTAATGCAGGCGGACGTGGTAGATTGTCTGGTATAATGATGGCAGTTACATTATTAACTTTTATTCTTTTTACAGATAAATTAATAGAACAGGTACCTATTGCTGCTTTAGTTGGTGTAATGTTTATGATGGTTATAGAAACTTTTGCTTGGTCTAGTTTTAGAATTTTAAAGAAAATACCTAAATCTGATGCTTTTGTTCTTATTGTTGTTTCTACTGTTACAGTTATTTTTGATTTAGCAATTGCAGTTTTTGTAGGTGTTATTATTTCTGCACTTGCTTTTGCTTGGGAAAATGCTAAGAAAATTAGAGCTAGAAAACGTTATAGAGCAGATGGTACCAAGGTTTACGAAATTTGGGGACCACTTTTCTTTGGAAGTATTTCTGATTTTAATGAAAAATTTGATATTAAAAATGATCCTGATAATGTAGAAATAGATTTTGTAGAATCTCGTGTTTCTGACCACTCTGCTATTGAAGCTATTAACGGATTAGCCGAAAAATACAGAGCTGCAAATAAAAAACTTACTTTAAAACACTTAAACGAAGATTCTAAAATATTACTTTACAAAGCATCTCCGATATTTAAAGATATTATTGTAGAAGATATAGATGACCCTCGTTATCATTTAGCTGCTAATCCAGAGAAGTTTCCAAAACCTTTGGGGGAATATAAATTTTAAATAAAATAGCCTGCTAATTGCAGGCTATTTCATTATTATAATTATTATTAAGTTGT
>CALHCK010000114.1 GCA_937936695.1 uncultured Polaribacter sp. | reverse complement strand
CCACTCTATAACACCATCTTTGGAAGCTGTATAGTAATTTGTAGAAGCCGCACTTCTGTAGTTTTCTGTATAAAAAGTACCATCTGGCGATAACATTTCTGCAAATCTAATTTTAAGAGTTTGTCCTTTTTTCATAGGTACCTTAACTAATGGTACTCCAACCATATTTTGCTTTAAATCAAAAATAACAGCACCCTCTTTTTCTATAATTTCTTTTGCTGTAATTTTAATGTTAGATTTTACAGTAGTATGCCTTTTTGGTTCTAAACGTATGCTGCTTGTAACAGGAAACGTATTTACAGGTTCCCAGTTATTAGCTTTAAAATTAGTGGTTGTCCAATTTGCCATTTCTAAATTAGCATCATAAGTTTCACCATCATAAATTTCGGTAAGCCTAATAGGTCCATTTGTTGTTCCTTTCCAACTTTTATCTGAAACAATTATTTGTTTAGCACCATCTGTAGTTGTTACTTCTAACTGGCATATAATTTTAGGAGTTTCAGTATCGCTCCAAAAAGATTTCATCCAACCCAATCTACCCGAATGCCAACCTGCTGCTACCTCTACACCAATAGCATTTTTTCCAGCTATAATTAAATCACTAACATCATAAGTAATGGTTTCTATACGTTTTTTATAAGGTGTGTATCCCGGAGGCATAACATCATCACTTACATCTTTACCATTTATAGCCACATCAAAAACACCTTTTGCAGTAATGTATAATCTTGCAGAAGCAACATTTTTAGATACCTCAAAATCTTTTCTTAAATACTGAGGTCTGTGAAGAATGTTTTCTTGACTTCCTATTACTTTTTCTTTTTTGGTATCTAAACCAATCCACGCTGCTTTCCAATCATCATTAGATAATAAACCTAATTCAAAATTTTGAATAGCACTCCACTTAGATGCTTCTCCGTTTTGGTTCCAATATTTAACTTGCCAGTATACTTTTTGACGAGATTTTAAACTAGCTCCTTTATATTTAACCCAAGCAGATGCTTCGGATTTTTGCTTTTTAGAATCCCAAATATCAGGGTTATTAGGTAATAACTCAGGTGAGCTTGCCGCTATAATTTGGTATGCAGACTGTGCAATTGTTCCGTTTTTAACCGGTAATTGCCAAGAAAAATTAGGCGTACTGTTATAAAACCCTAAAGGATTTTTAAAACCTTCTGATATTGTTAATTTATCTGCTGGTTCTAGAACTGCTTTTTCTTGACAAGAAATAGCAGTAAAAAACACAAAAAAGCTAAAAGCTATGTATTTAAAATTGAATTTTTTACCCATTGTTATTAGTATTTAGATTGGAATTTATAATTACCCGGTTCTGCTAAAATATGAATAGAATTTTTATTAGACCCAATTATTTTAAAATTAGTATTCTCTTTAAACTTTTGTTCGTTTACTAACAAACCTTTTTTTGTTGCCTTTGGAATATAAATTTCTGCCGATGTATTGGGTGGTATTACTACATCTAAATAGAAATTACCGTTTTCTATTTTCCATGACGATGATGCTTTACCATAAGGTGTATTTACATTTGCAGATGCTGATGTTAAAAATTTGGTGTTTGGTATAGGTGCAATTTTAATTTTCTTATACCCTGGCGCTAAAGAAGATAAACCTGCAATTCGTTCGTACATCCATTGACCTACAGCACCGTATGCATAATGATTTAAACTGTTCATGCTTTGTGTATTAAAACCACTTTCTTTACTAAAACTATTCCAACGTTCCCACATTGTGGTTGCTCCTTGATTGATAGAATAAAACCACGACGGATAGGTTTCTTTAAACAAAATCTCGAACATTAAATCAATTTCTCCCATATTGTCTAAAACTTTTGGTAAAATTGGAGTACCTAAAAACCCAGTACCTAAATGATTGCCTGCTTTTTTAATTTCTTCTAATAAATAATTCTGTGCTTTTAATTTATTTTCTGGCTTTAATAAATTAAAATGAATTGCTAATAAATAACTTGTTTGCGTTTGTTTTGTACCTGTAAATCTTCCTTCATTAAAAAAGGCATTTTCAAAAGCACTTGCTACCGATTTATATAGTGTTTTGTATTTTTTTTCATCATCTGTTTTCCCTAAAACAGCTGCAATTTTAGATACTAAATTTGCAGAGTGGGCAAAAAAAGCAGCATGAATTACATCTTTTGGTGTATCTCCTCTATTAGCTTTTTTTAATGTTTTAGAAGGATATGGTTGTAGCCAATCTCCAAAAGAGTGCATTTTAGGTAAAAATGGTTGTTTTCTGACTTTAGATTGATAGTAAGCCACCCATTTTTTAGCAGACTCATAACTTTCTTCTAATACTGTAATATCTCCAGTAAATTTATAAATATCCCAAGGAATAATTACAGCAGCGTCTCCCCAACCCGAACTTCCATTTTTATTTTGAATAACATCTGGAACTATATAAGGTACTAATCCATTTTTATGCTCAGATTGATTTTCTCTTAAACTCTGTAACCAAGCCGTCCAAAAGGCATGTGTACTATAGTTAAACAAAGCAGTTGGTGCAATAACCTGGGCATCACCAGTCCACCCTAAACGTTCGTCTCGTTGTGGGCAATCGGTAGGAATATCAAAAAAATTATCACGTAAACCCCAAGTAATATTGCTTTGTAATTGATTTAACTTTTTATGAGATGATGTAAACGATCCATTTTTATCAAAATTAGAATGTTGTGCAACAGCTTGTACCCATGTAGTTTTGGGTTTTGCATCTTTATCATACCCACTTAATTCGATATACTGAAACCCATGAAAAGTAAATTTTGGTGCATATTCTATAACGCCATCTTTAGCTGCAATGTAATAATCTGTAGATTTTGCAGATCTATAATTTTTAGTATAAAATGTATTATCTTTTAATAACATTTCAGAAAAACGAATTTTTAAAGTATCTCCTTTTTTCATAGGCACTTTTACTTTAGGAATACCTACAATATTTTGTTTTACATTAAAAACAGCTGAATTTTCTTTTACGGAAACAATTTCTACATCCTTTAAAAT
>CALHCK010000113.1 GCA_937936695.1 uncultured Polaribacter sp. | reverse complement strand
ACATTTTTGTGCTTTTCGGCTTCATCTAACAAAATAGCATTTAAATCTCCTCTAGAAATTGAATTTATATATTCTTCTTTTCTCCCCGAATAGTTAGATGAAAAAGTATTACCAGCCTTATCATGAATTAATCTACCATACATAGGTATACTAATTGCTCTTGCTTTCTCTTCCATACCACAAAGCCTTAATGCTTTTAAACCTCTATCAGACAGTGCTAAATTAATAGAACGACCTGCAGAAATGTCTGTGGTTCTTAAATCTGGTCTACTTTCGTATACAGTTACTTTATAGCCTCTTTGTGCTAAACGTAATGCTAATAAAGATCCGCACAAACCTGCACCAACAATTAATACTTCATCTTCTTTACTCATCATCTTATAATAATGTTTTTAAAATTGATACCATTTTATATACATCTTCAAAAGAATTGTATAATGGTGTAGGTGCACAACGTATTACATCTGGTTCTCTCCAATCTGTAATAACATTATTTTCTGTTAATTTTTTATGCAAACTTTTATCTGCATTTTTTACCTGAATAGATAGTTGGCAACCTCTTTCTTTCGGGTTTTTAGGAGTAATAATTTTAATATCATCAGAACCTATTTCGTTAATTAAATATTCAAAATAACCCGTTAGCTTTTCAGATTTTTCTCTTAAAGCATCCATTCCTACTTCATCAAAAATAGCTAAAGATGCCAAAATAGCTGCCATAGATAATATTGGTGGGTTAGATAATTGCCACCCCTCTGCTCCTTGCATTACATCAAAAGGCATACGCATATTAAAACGTGTTGCTTTGTTATGATTCCACCAACCTGCAAAACGAGGCAAGTTTTTATTATTTGCATGTTTTTCATGCACAAATAAGCCTGCCAAACTTCCAGGACCAGAGTTTAAATATTTATAGGTACACCAAGCTGCAAAATCTACCCCAGATTCATGCAAATTAGGCTGTATATTTCCTGCTCCGTGTGCCAAATCTATACCTACAACACAGTCTTTTGCATGCCCTAAAGCTGCTATTTTTTTTAAATCTAAAAATTGTCCTGTATAGTAATTTACACCTCCAATTAAAAGCATTGCAATTTCATTTCCTTGTGCTTCTAAAATTGTTTCTAAATCTGCAATATCTAATAATTCTTCTCCTTTTTTAGGTTTCCATTCAATAATAGAATCTTCAGGAAAACCATGAAATTTTAATTGAGATTGTACCGCATATCTATCCGACGGAAAAGCATCACTTTCTATAACAATTTTATATTTTGTTTTAGTAGGTCTGTAAAAAGACACCATAAGCAAGTGTAAATTAGTAGTAAGCGTATTCATTACCACTACTTCTATAGGTTTTGCTCCTACTATTTTGGCCATTTTATCCGTTAATAATTCATGGTAATTTAACCACGGATTTTTTGCTTCAAAATGTCCTTCTACTCCTAAATTAGCCCAATCTTCTAATTCTTGATTGATATACTCTTTGGTTGCTTTAGGTTGTAACCCTAGAGAGTTTCCTGTAAAATATAACCAATTTTTACCATTACTATCTTTAGGAATATGAAACTGATTTCTGTAATGAGACAGCGAGTCTGCTGCATCTAACTGTTTAGAAAAAGCGTGTGAATTTTGATATTTCATTGGAGAAAAAACGATTTATTTCAAAGATAAAACAATACTATTGAGATTTCAATTTTTTGAGTTTTGATTTTTTGTACTTTAGCTAAAAACTTATTTATAATGAAAATATTTCAGCTTATTTGCATGCTCTTTTTAGCTATTTTTTGGTCTTGTAAAAATACTACAAATACCAAAATTAACTTAGAAGATGTTTTTGCTAAAATTAAAAGTATACATGCTCCTGACAAAAGAGTTGAATTATTTGACATTCAATTTAATAGCAAAAACGGAAATCTTATTCTTTCTGGTGAAACAACTTCTAAAAAAGCTTTTTCTTTACTTTTAGATACGCTAAAAAATGTTAATAGTAAGTTTACAAATAATGTGCGTTTTTTACCTGACTCTGCCGTTGGAAACCTAAAATACGCTGTTGCTAAAAATTCTGTTATTAACATACGTTCTAAACCAAAACATTCTGCCGAATTAGGCACACAAGGTTTGTTAGGTATGCCTTTAAAGGTGTTAGATAAAAAAGGTGATTTTTATAGAATACAGACTCCTGACAATTACATTTCTTGGGTAGACAAAGGCGGAATTGTTAGAATGAATTTACAGGATTTTATGAGTTGGAATAATGCTAAAAAAGTGATTTTTACTCAAAATTTTGGATATGTTTACACTGATACTTCAATAAACTCAACTATTGTATCTGACATTTCTTTGGGTGGAATTTTACAATATATAGCTGAAGATGGTATTTTTTATAAAGTTAAATATCCTGATAACAGAATTGGTTTTATAAAAAAAACAGAAGCTTCTTTATATGATTTCTGGTTAGAAAATAATACTGTTTCTAAAGAAAACATAGAAGCTATTGCTAAAAAAATGATGGGTTTTCCTTACCTATGGGGAGGTACTTCTGCAAAAGGTGTAGATTGTAGTGGTTTTACTAAAATGGTATATTTTTTAAATGGATTTATAATTCCTAGAGATGCTTCTCAACAAATTACAGCAGGTAAAACTGTAGATAAAAATTTAACTTTTGATGGTTTAGAAAAAGGTGATTTACTGTTTTTTGGTAAAAAAGCTACCCCAGAAAAAAAGCAACGTATTACTCATGTTGGTATTTGGTTGGGTAATAATAAACAAGAATTTATTCATGCTTCTGGTAACGTACATTTAGGGTCTATGGATGAAAATCAGATAAATTTTGATTCTTTTAATAAAAACAGATACCTTGGTGCTAAACGTTATCTTGGTGTTAAAGACAAATTGATTGTTGATTTAAACGCAAAAACTAAATAGTTACGTTTATTAAATAGTTGGCAACAAGTTCGAAAAGATTCTAAAATATAAATTAATAGTAATGAAAAAGATAATTTTAGTTTTTATAATATTTACGATTTTTTCTTCTTGTAATAATTGGAAAAAAGACTATAAAAAATATTGTGAGCTATTTATTCACAGTTATAATTCTCTAAATTATGAAGACCCTGAATTTAAATATAACAAAATCGAAATTTCAAAGACCTATAAATATTTAGATAAATTAAGAAAGTTAAATAGTTCAAGTAAGGAAAAATATTTCTTTGACCTTTTGGAATTTAGATTGCAACTCATTGAAAGGAATTATAATAAAGCTTTTATTACTTTAAAATCAATAAGGGAAATTAATCCAATGATGTATAATTACTACAAAGCAACAACTTATGAATTAATGAAAGACCATAAAAATTCATTGAAACACTACAATATATCACTTTCAAAATGTGGGAATTTTGGTTATTATTGTTCAGTAATTCAATTTTTATTAGATAACAATCTTGATACATTTTTGAATAATCTTGAAAACAAAGATAGTGATGCCTTTATTTTTTATAAAAAAATGAAAGAAGAATTGAATATGAGCGAGGTTGAAATAAGGCAAAAAATTTTTAATCAAGTATTTAGTAATTACACAATACCAGATTTACCAAATGTATTCCAATAGGTTGAAAATAAAAACCAGTTGCCAACAAGGTATAAATTTTATTGCTGGCTAATAGCTTACTTGGGAAAGTTCTCTCGAACTTTCTAATCAGTAATAATTTGCTTACTTTTAGCTTGAAAACACGCAACAAACTTTATACAGAGCCGTTACCAGCCATAACACTCAAATACAAACTGTACTCAATAACTTAACTCAAGAAATGAAAATAGAAGATTTATACATTTACCCAATTAAATCTACAAAAGGTCAGAAAATAACTGAAGTTAATGTAAATAAAATCGGATTTGAAAATGACAGGTATTTTGGAATAGCCAATGCTAAAAATGAAATAATAACAGCTCGAGAAAATTCAGAATTACTTAAAATTAAAACTGAAATAAATAATGACAAACTGAAAGTTATTTACGAAAATGAATCTAAAATAATTTGTTTCAAAAATGAATTTAATGATATACAACTTTCACTATTCAAGAAGAATGTCACTGGGGAAATTATAAGCAGTGAAATTGATAATTGGTTAACAGGTATCTTAAAATTAGAAAGCAAACTAGTTAAAGTTAATTTAAAAAAATTACGAAAGACTAACGCTACAGAAATTTCATTTAATGATATATATCCTATTCATTTAATATCTAGAGAATCAGTTAAAGCATTAAACAAAAAACTTGAAACTCCTATTGAGTTGAATCGTTTTAGACCAAATATTATTATATCTGGATTTAAAGCTTTTGAAGAGGAAACTTGGACAGGTTTAATTATTGGTGAATGTGAATTTAAAGTTATTTCAAAGACAGAAAGATGTTCGCTAATAACAATTAATCCTTTAAGTGGTGAAAAAGATAAAAAACAAGAGCCACTTAGAACTTTAGCAAAAGAGCATAAATCAAACGGAAAAGTTAATTTTGGAATATATTTGATTCCTATAAAAACTGGAACTATTAATAAATCTGATACTTTAAAAATAAAAACGACTGGTAACAAGGTATAAACCTTATTACTGGCTTTTAGCTTACTTTCGAAAGTCCTCGTAGACTTTCTATTCAGTAATAATTTACTTACTTTTAGCTTGAAAATAACGCAACAAGGCTTATACAGAGCCGTTACCATTAATATGACCAAGATTACAAATAGAAAAATACTGATTATAATTTTATTGTTAGCATTCAATAAAATGGAAGCTCAAGATTTTGAAAAAATTGCGAAAAATATTATGGTAAAAGATAGTATTCCCGAAATGACTTTTGCAATTATTACAAAGGACTCAATTTCAATAAAAAAAATCTTGGGCCATCATAAAATAACTGAATTGAATGAAAAGCCAAATGCTAATATTAATGATTTCTTCCATTTGGGTTCTAACACCAAAGCAGTCACTGGTTTTATAGCTGGCTATTTAGTAGATAAGAATAAAATACAATGGGATACAAAATTTTTCGATTTATTTCCTAAACTAAAAAAGAAATCAAATAAAGACTATCACAACATAACACTAAAAGATTTATTAACACATCGGGCGAAAATTCAACCTTTTACAAGTGGTGCTGAATATCAAAGATTACCAAGCTTTAAGGGTAATAAACAACAAAAAAGAGCAAAATTTGTGCGTTATGTTCTAACACTTTCAGCAATTAATAATACTGCTAATCATAATTATTCAAATGCAGGTTATAGTATTGCAACCGTGATGCTTGAAAAAGTATCTTGTAAATCTTGGGAAAACTTATGTAATGAAATATTAAAATCAAATTTGAACATAGATTTCATTTTTGGTTGGCCAAACCGTAATGCACAAAATCAACCTTATGGACATTGGATTGAAAACGGGAAAATAGTGCCTGTAAATCCAAATACGGAATATGATTTAAGTTTAGCAGAGCCAGCTGGAGATTTAAGTATGAATATTGATAACTATACAAAATTTATTCAGCTTAACATTAAGGGGTTGTCAAAAGAAAATGATTTTTTGAATTCAGAAACGTATAATTTTTTACATACAGCAAAAGATGAATATGCTATTGGATGGGGAAATTATACAAAAAATAACAAACAAATTTCTGAACACGCTGGTTCAGATGGAACTTTTTTCTGTTATGCACAAATAGACCGAAAAAAGTTAATTGGATACGTCGTAATCGTAAATAGCGGAACTCAAAGCGCACAAAATGGAGTTTTTGAAATGATTAACGAACTGAAGAAAAAATAATACT
>CALHCK010000112.1 GCA_937936695.1 uncultured Polaribacter sp. | reverse complement strand
TTCTTGGCCTAAAGAACCATAAACTTCATCTGTGCTAATATGATAAAAAAGTTTATCTGAAAAATTAGAAAACCATAAATCTTTAAAAGAATTCAAAAGATTCATGGTTCCTAATATATTTGTTTTTGCAAATGCTAATGGGTCATCTATTGATCTATCAACATGAGATTCTGCTGCCAAATGAATAACAGCTGTAAACTTGTAAGTATTAAAAAGTTTTTTTATAAATGACTCATCTATAATATCACCTTTTATAAATGTATAGTTATCTTTATCCTCTACATCACTTAAATTCTCTAAATTACCAGCATACGTTAGAGTATCTAGATTAAAAATTTGACTGTTGGGATATTTATTTACGAAAAGTCTAACTACATGTGAGCCTATAAAACCTGCTCCTCCTGTTATTAATATTTTTTCCATAAATTGATAAAACTATACTACTTCTTATTTTTATTTATTATTTTCCAATCTGAAAATACTCAAATCCTTGCTCTTCTAAATTGAAAGCATTGTATTGATTTCTTCCATCAAATATAATTGGATTTTTTAACTGCTGTTTAATCTCTACAAAATCTGGAGATCTAAATTCCTTCCATTCTGTTAATAAAATTAATGCATCAGCATCATGTAAAACCTCATACTTAGAATTATAGTAAGAAATATTTTTAGCATCTTTTAAATAACACTCTTTAGCTTCTTCTATTGCTTTAGGGTCATAAGCTTTAACTTTAGCTCCTCTTTTCTCTAACTCATTAACAATATAAATTGCAGGAGCTTCTCTCATATCATCTGTACCTGGTTTAAAAGATAACCCCCAAAGACCAAATGTTAATCCTGTTAAATTTTCTCCGAATTTTTTTACAATCTTCTGAGCAATAACTAACTTTTGTGCATCATTAACATTTTCTACAGATTCTATTAGGTTTGCTTTATATCCATGTTCTTCTGCAATTTTCTTTAAAGCTTTTACATCTTTAGGAAAACATGAACCTCCGTAACCTGCTCCTGGGTATATAAAACTATACCCAATTCTTTTATCAGAACCAATACCAATTCTTACTTTATTCGCATCTGCTCCTACTCTTTCACAAATATTAGCTATTTCATTCATAAAAGAAATCTTAGTAGCTAACATCGTATTAGCTGCATATTTAGTCATTTCTGCAGATCTGATATCCATAGTAATAAACCTATCATGTGTTCTAAAAAAAGGCGAATAAAGTTGCTTCATTTTTTCAAAAGCATACTCAGAATCTGCACCTATTACTACTCTATCAGGCTTCATAAAATCATCTATAGCAGCACCCTCTTTTAAAAATTCCGGATTAGAAACTACATCAAATTCAATAGTTTTTCCTCTTTTTTCTAATTCTGCATTAATAGTTGCCTTAACTTTGTCAGCTGTACCAATGGGAACCGTAGATTTATCTACAACTATCAATCTTTTTTTCATTTTTTCTCCAATAGATTTAGCCACTGCTAAAACATATTGCAAATCTGCTGAACCATCATCTCCCATAGGAGTACCTACTGCAATAAATACTACTTCAGCATCATTAATAGCTTCTTCTAAATTTGTTGTAAAAAATAAATTTTTATTTTTTACATTTTTTAAAACCATTTGTTCTAGTCCTGGTTCAAAAATAGGAATAATCCCTTCTTCTAGTTTATCTATTTTTTTTTGATCAATGTCAACACATGTAACTTTATTTCCCATTTCAGAAAAACATGTTCCAGACACCAAACCTACATATCCTGAACCTACTACAGCTATATTCATTTTTTAATTTGTTTTTACTTTAGAATTTTCTTTCTCTTGTACTTCTTTCCTTAATCCACTGCTAGAAAAACGATGTTCCCTTTTATTAAAGAACAGCTCTATACCTGTTTGTTCACAATATTCACGACCAGTAAATTGTTTATCAGCATATTCATCCCCAACAATACGAACATCAATTTTAAACGACCTTAAAACATCTTCTAAATCTTGTTCTGTTGCATAAGGCACTATCTCATCTACAAATTTACAGCCTTTTAATTGTATATATCTTTCAACAACAGTTTGTATAGGCATATTTTTTTCTGGACGATCTAAAGTAGGATCTGTTTGTAAACCACAAATCAAATAATCACATTGTTCTTTTGCATCTTCTAACATTTTAACATGACCTGCATGAAACAAGTCGAAAGCACTAAAAGTTATCCCTATTTTCATTTTTTTATGTTTTACGCAAATATATGCTTTATTATTTATTTAATATATATGTGTTTTTCTCCTTTATTTGAAATAGAAATATTTCTTATAGTATGAACTAAGTTTATAGAATTTCTAGAATCTTCTAAACCAAAGCCATTGCCTTTTAATATCTCTTGATAACTTTTTGTATGTAAATCTGTAAAACCAGAACTAAATTCTAGTTCATTATCATCAACCGTTATAGACCTATATGTTCTTTGCCCTTTTTCTTTCACTTCCTTTGGTAAGTTTTTTTCATTGATTGACAAAAACCATCTCACTCTAGCTTTTTCAAACTCTAAATACCCTGAAGCTGTATCTTTTTCTCTTAGATGTACTATATTTTCTTGTACATCACCAAATATCCAAGAAAGCATATCATAAAAATGAACACCAATGTTTGTCGCTATACCTCCAGATTTACTTTCATCACCCTTCCAAGAAATGTCATACCAATTACCTCTAGAAGTAATGTACGTTAAATCTACGTCATATTTTTCTTTCTTATTTTCTAACGCTACTTTGTTTTTTAAAGCATTAATACTAGGGTGTAATCTTAACTGTAAAATAGAATTTATCTTTTTACCAGATTCTTTTTCTATATCTGCTAAAGCGTCAATGTTCCATGGATTTAAAACCAATGGTTTTTCACAAATAGCATCTGCACCTCTTCTAAGAGCCATTCTTATATGTGAATCATGTAAATAATTTGGTGTACAAATACTAACGTAATCTAAATGTGTCCCAGCTCTTTTTAATTTTTCTATATGTCTATCAAATCTTTCAAATTCAACAAAAAAATTTGCATCAGGAAAATAACTATCCATAATACCAACACTATCAAATTTATCTAGTGCAGCAATTAATTTGTTATCTGTATCTTTAATAGCTTTTAAATGTCTTGGTGCAATATAACCTGCGGCTCCTATTAATGCAAAGTTTTTCATCTTATAAAGATTTATCTACATGTTTAGGTTCTAAGAAATTTTTAACATCATATAAAATTGATTTCTCTTTTCTAATTTCTTTGAAATTTAAATCCTTAAATTCTTTATGAGCTACTGTTAAAATTACACCATCAAATTTATTTTTTGGTAATTCTACAACAGCATCTAAATCATATTCTTTTTTAACTTCTGCTATATTTGCATGAGGGTCAAAAATAGTAACATTAGCTCCATATTCTTGTAATTCATAAACAACATCTACTGCTTTTGTGTTTCTAACATCCGGACAGTTTTCTTTAAAAGTAATACCTAATATTAAAATATTAGCTCCTTTTACTTCTACGTCTTTCTGAATCATCAATTTTGCTACTTCAGAAGCAACATATTTCCCCATACCGTCATTAACTCTTCTTCCTGCCAATATTATTTCTGGGTGATAACCATATTCTTGAGCTTTTTGAGCCAAATAATAAGGATCTACTCCAATACAATGACCTCCTACTAAACCTGGTGTAAACGGTAAAAAGTTCCATTTAGTTCCTGCCGCCGCTAATACATCTTGCGTATTAATATCCATTAAACCAAATATTTTAGCTAATTCATTTACAAATGCAATATTAATATCTCTTTGAGAGTTTTCTATCACTTTGGCTGCTTCAGCTACTTTAATTGTAGGTGCTAAATGTGTTCCTGCTGTAATAACTGAACTATACAATTGGTCTACTTTTACACCAACTTCTTTTGTTGAACCTGAAGTAACTTTTAATATTTTCTCTACAGTATGTTTTTTATCTCCCGGATTTATTCTTTCTGGTGAATACCCAACAAAAAAATCTTTATTAAATTCTAAACCCGATTTTTGCTCTAAAATAGGTACGCAATCTTCTTCTGTTGCACCAGGATATACTGTAGATTCATAAATAACAATATCTCCTTTAGAAATAACACTACCAACAGTTTCACTGGCTTTAACTAATGGTGTAAGTACGGGTTTATTATTTTTATCTACGGGTGTAGGCACTGTAACAACATAGTAATTACAATCTTTAATATCATCAATATTAGTAGTAAAAAACAATCCTTTTTCTGCACTAATATCTGTTACTAAAACATCTTCTAAAACATGTTTATCAACTTCACATGTTTTATCTACTCCTGTTTTAAGTTCACTAACTCTCTTTTCATTTACATCAAAACCTATTACAGAATATTTTGTACCAAAAAGTCTTGCTAAAGGCAAGCCAACATAGCCTAAACCAATAACACCTATTTTAATTTTACTCATTTATTTATGTTTTGCCAATACCAATCTATAGATTGTTTAAGACCTTCTTTTAGAGAATATTTAGGATTGTAATTTAATAACTTTTTTGCTTTAGATATATCTGCATGAGAATGAGGAATATCCCCTAATCTATTAGGACCATGTAAAATTTCTACACTTGCAATACCCCCATCATAATCAGATAAAAGCTCTTTTAAGCAATTAGATAAATCTAATAAAGTATTTCTATCTCCGTATGCAACATTAAAGACTTCATTTACAGCATCACTATCACTTACCAAACTTAATAAGTTTGCCTGAACAACATTATCTATAAATGTAAAATCTCTTGAATAAGAACCATCTCCGTTTATTACGGGTGATTTTTTATTAATTAATAAATCTATAAATTTAGGAATTACAGCTGCATAAGCTCCATTTGCATCTTGTCTTTTTCCAAAAACATTAAAATACCTTAACCCTACGGTTTCTAAACCATAAGTTTTAAAAAAAACATCTGCATATAACTCGTTTACGTATTTTGTAACCGCATAAGGAGACAATGGTTTCCCTATAACGTTTTCTACTTTTGGTAACGATTCAGAATCTCCATAAGTAGATGAACTTGCTGCATACACAAACCTTTTTACTTTATTATCTCTTGCTGCAACTAACATATTTAAAAAACCCGAAACATTAACATCATTAGTAGTTATCGGATCTTTTATAGATCTAGGAACAGACCCTAAAGCAGCTTGATGCAAAATATAATCT
>CALHCK010000111.1 GCA_937936695.1 uncultured Polaribacter sp. | reverse complement strand
ATTTGGAATAAAACTAGAGTAATAAAAAAACAAAAAGTTTGCTCTATGACAAAAAATTACTTTTTTGCTCTTATTCTACTAAGCGTGTATTGAGTGATACCTAAAAAAGACGCAATTTGATTTTGAGGAATACGTTGAATTATTGATGGGTGTCTTTGTAATAACTTATTATATTTTGTTAGTGCGTCATCTACAAACATTTCACTTTTTAAGTTATATTTTTCAAGTAATGCTTGTTCTTTAATTAAACTTATTATTTTAGAAAAATTAACAATTTTATCTTCAAATAATTTAAAAGAGTTGTCTGTTATTGTTAGCACAGAACACCTTGTTAAAGCCTTAATATATTCTTTTGATGGTGTTTTATTAGTAAAACTGTCTATATCTACAGCAAAATGTCCTTCTGTAGTAAAATATTGTATAAATTCATCATCATTAGAGTTTGTTCTTACAACTTTAAACACACCATCTATTACGAAACCCAATTTTCGACAAATTTTACCTCGTTCAGAATAAATTTCACCTTTATTAATAGTTTCTAAATTAATATTATTTTCAATTAAATTTTGTTCTTCTAATGAAATAGGTAAGACAGAGTTTAATTTTGTTATTAATTTATTCATTTTTGGTTTTTCAGTGTTTTTGAGCACTTACACACAACTTTTATTCCTTAAAATAAAAATTTTAAATCTTACGTTCTACAACGTAGTCTATCATTTTTAATAAAGAATTCTTGTAAGGAGAGTCTTTGTAATTTTCTAAAATTAACAATGCCTTATTTTTGTAATCGTTCATTTTGGCTGTAGTATATGCTATACCTCCGTTTTGTTTCACAAAATTAATTACCTCTTTAACTCTTTTTTTATCTTTATTATGCTTTTTAATAGAATTTATAAGCCAACTTTTTTCTTTTTTAGAACATGTATTTAAAGTGTAAATTAAAGGCAGTGTCATTTTTTGCTCTTTAATATCTATACCTGTAGGTTTCCCTATTTTTTCATCAGAGTAATCAAATAAATCGTCTTTAATTTGAAAAGCAATACCTATATATTCTCCAAATTTTCGCATTTGTTGTACTGTTTCATTATTGGCTCCTACAGAAGCCGCACCAATACCACAACAAGCAGCAATTAAAGTAGCTGTTTTTTTACGAATAATATCAAAATAAACAGACTCTGTTATATCTAACTTTCTTGCTTTTTCTATTTGTAGTAATTCCCCTTCACTCATTTCTCTTACTGCAATAGAAATTAATTTTAGCAAATCAAAATCTTCATTATCAATAGAAAGTAGCAAACCTTTAGACAACATAAAATCTCCAACTAAAACGGCTATTTTATTTTTCCATAATGCATTTACAGAAAAGAAACCTCTTCTTCTGTTACTATCATCTACAACATCATCATGCACTAAAGTTGCTGTATGAATTAACTCTACCACAGATGCTCCTCTGTATGTACGTTCATCAAAACCGCCATCAGAAACCATTTTAGCTACTAAAAAAACAAACATCGGGCGCATTTGTTTTCCTTTTCTGCGGACAATATAATACGTAATTCTGTTTAATAACGGTACTTTAGAAAGCATGGAATTTTTAAACTTTTCTTCAAAAAGTTCCATCTCGTTATTAATAGGTAATTTTATGAGTTCTACGGGTTTCATGTAGTACAAAAATACGAAATATAACCAACAACCATACAAATTTTAAATCTATAAGATTATAGTTTTTTTTAAATTCTAATTCTACAAACTATTTTTAATTTGATACCTTGTAAGCATAAATTAATGCTATAAATAAAGACAATACTACTATGCAAGATATTCAGTTTCCTGTAAATTTTGATTTTAACATAAGCACCTTTGCTAACGATTTTACGGCTAAAGATAGTAACGGTACAACAATTGCTTATGTTCGCCAGAAAATGTTTAAACTTAAAGAAGAAATTAGTGTTTTTGATAATGAATCTAAAACCAAAGTTAATTATAAAATTAAGGCAGATAAATGGTTAGATTTTTCTACGGCATACTCTTTTTACGACAACAGAAATAGAGAGTTTGGTAAAGTTGTTAGAAAAGGTTGGAAATCTATTTGGAATGCGCATTATGAAATAATAAACGAGCATCAAAAACAACAATATATTATTAACGAAAAAAATCCGTGGATAAAAGTATTAGATTCTTTGGTAGGAGAAATACCTGTACTTAGTTTTTTTACTGGATACCTTTTTAATCCTACCTACTTAGTAAAAGATTCTCAGGGTAAAACTGTTGTAGAACTCAGAAAATTAAAATCTTTTTTTGGTAAAAAATTTGAAGTATCTAAAACAGGAATTTTAGATACTGATGATGATGACAGAATTATGTTGTCTTTAATGATGTTTGTACTCTTAGAAAGAAGAAGAGGCTAAATTATTATATAAATAAAAAAAGGAAGGTTTTAAAACCTTCCTTTTTTTATGCTTTATTTGCCAACTGTCCGCATGCTGCATCTATATCTTTACCTCTACTTCTTCTAACATTTACAGTAATGTCGTGCATTTCTAAATTAGAAATATAATTATTTATAGCAGATGAACTTGCTTGTTGAAACTCGCCATCATCTATTGGGTTGTATTCTATTAAATTAACTTTACAAGGCACATATTTACAAAAATCTACCAATGCCTTAATATCTTCTTTTCTATCGTTAATACCATTCCATACTACATACTCATATGTAATGGCTCTATTTGTTTTTTGATACCAATACTCTAAAGATTCTCTTAAATCTTTTAGCGGAAAATTAGTATTAAATGGCATAATAGAGGTTCTAACATCATCTATTGCAGAATGTAAAGAAACTGCTAAATTAAATTTAACCTCTTCATCTGCCATTTTTTTAATCATTTTTGGAACTCCTGAAGTAGAAACTGTTATTCTTTTTGATGACATGCCCAATCCTTCTGGAGAAGTAATCATCTCTATAGATTTTAAAACATTTTTATAGTTCATTAATGGCTCTCCCATTCCCATAAAAACAATATTTGTAAGTTTATGGTTATGGTATAATCTACTCTGTTTGTCTATAACTACTACCTGATCGTAAATTTCGTCTGGGTTTAAATTACGCATTCTTTTTAAACGAGCTGTAGCACAAAACTTACAATCTAAACTACACCCAACCTGACTAGATACACAGGCGGTGGTTCTTTTTTCTGTAGGTATTAAAACAGATTCTACAATTAAACCATCGTGTAATTTTATTCCGTTTTTAATAGTACCATCTTTACTTTTTTGCATAGAGTCTACTTTGATATGATTGATTACAAAGTTACTCTCTAGCATTTCTCTTGTTTTTTTAGAAATGTTGGTCATGTCTGCAAAAGTGTGTAAAGATTTGCTCCACAACCATTCATATACTTGGTTTCCTCTAAAAGCTTTATCGCCATTTGCTACAAAAAAATCTCTTAATTGTTCTTTTGTTAGGGCTCTTATGTCTTTCTTTTTATTCATGATAAAAACTAAGTTATATGTTTGTTTATTGTGTATTTAAAAAGATACTATCGTTTACAAAAATACACTTATAATTTTAGGTTTTTAAAGTATTTTTTTTGTTAGCGCGCATTAGTGATTGAAATGGCATCCTTTTTTGAAGTATGAAAAAAAGATATAATGTAAAGCACGACCCGTAGGGGAATGCCCATAAAAAAACTGGCACTAAAATAGCACCAGTTTTTAAATATAATTTTAATGTTTATTATATAATTAACATTGCGTCTCCGTATGTAGAGAATTTATAGCCTTCTTTAACCGCTTCTTTATAAGCTTCCATTAAAAAATCGTACCCTGCAAATGCAGCTGCCATCATCATTAATGTAGATTTTGGTGGATGAAAGTTAGTTATCATTGTGTTTGCAATACTAAAATCGTAAGGAGGAAAAATAAATTTATTTGTCCAACCTTCGTAAGCATTTAATTTTCTGTTTGATGATACTGATGATTCTATGGTTCTCATTACCGTAGTACCTACTGCACAAATTCTTCTTTTTTCTTCTTTGGCATTATTAATTAACTCTGCAGATTCTGCAGGAATAATAATTTGCTCAGAATCCATTTTGTGTTTCGATAAATCTTCTACTTCTACAGGGCTAAAAGTACCTAAACCAATATGTAAAGTCATTTCTGCAAAATCTACTCCTTTAATTTCTAAACGTTTTAGTAAGTGTTTAGAAAAGTGTAAGCCTGCGGTTGGTGCAGCTACAGCTCCTTCATTTTTTGCAAAAATAGTTTGGTAACGTTCTTCATCAGAAGGTTCTACCTCTCTATTAATTTCTTTTGGTAATGGTGTTTCTCCTAATTCTAATAATTTAGCTCTAAACTCGTCATACTCACCATCAAATAAAAAGCGTAATGTTCTACCTCTAGATGTAGTATTGTCTATTACTTCTGCTACTAGACTATCATCTTCTCCAAAAAATAATTTGTTTCCAATTCTTATTTTTCTGGCAGGATCTACTAAAACATCCCATAATCTATTTTCTGCATTTAACTCTCTAAGTAAAAAAACTTCGATTCTTGCGCCTGTTTTTTCTTTGTTACCATACATTCTGGCAGGAAAAACTTTGGTATTGTTTAACATCATAACATCACCTTCATCAAAGTAATTTATAACGTCTTTAAACAATTTATGCTCAATCGTTTGTTCTTTTCTATTTAATACCATTAAGCGAGACTCATCTCTATGCTCTGCAGGATATAGTGCGAACAATTCTTTTGGTAATTCGAATTCAAAGTTTGATAATTTCATATGTATATTTCCTAATAAAAGAGGCAAATATACGATATCGAAATAGGGGTTGTCAAGTGTTTAACGGTTTTATTTACAGCTCTTTTATTATAATACCAATCTGCTTCATATCTTCCCAAAACTTTTGAAACGATTTTGTAACTACTTCTGCGTTTAAAATTTGAATAGGTACATGTAAAGCTAATGGTGCAAAAGCCATTGCCATTCTATGATCGTTATACGTTTTTATAGAAACATTTTTGTTTATAATTGTAGCAACTTCTAGATGTAAACTTTTATCTGTTACAGAAATTGCAGCTCCTAAATTTGTTAGTTCTTGTTTTAAAGCCTCTAACCTGTCTGTTTCTTTAATTTTTAAAGTGTGTAAACCTGTTAAGTTACACGCTATTTTTTCTGCAAAACAAGTAACAGCTATTGTTTGCGCAATGTCTGGTGCGTTTTTTAAATCGATATCTAAACTTTCTTTACTGCTTTGAGAAACCTTTTTTAAAGTTACAGAGTTTTCAGAAAATTCTGTTACTACACCAAAATGTTGGTAAATTGTTGCTAAACAAGAATCTCCTTGTAAACTTTCTTTTTTATAGGCAGATAGTTTTATTTTAGAACCTATTGGTGCTGATGCTATGATTGAATAAAAATAACTAGCAGATGACCAATCTGACTCTACAACAATAGTTTTAGCAGCTATTGTTGCTGCTGGTTGTACTGTTATAATGTTTTTTACAAAGTTAGCTTTTATACCTAACTGACTTAATAAACTTAAAGTCATTTTAATGTAAGGTATAGAAGTTATTTTTCCTGTTAATTCTATTTCTAAACCATTTTCTAATTTAGACGCTATTAACAATAAAGACGAAATATACTGGCTACTAACATTACCATTAATTTGTACTTTATTTTTAGTGATTTTTGTTCCTTTTATTCTTATTGGTGGGTACCCAACTTTGTCTTCGTAAGAAATATTTGCACCTAAATCTTTTAAAGCATTTACAAGTATTTCTATTGGTCTGTTTTGCATTCTTTCAGAACCTGTTAAAACTACTTCTCTGCCCTCTTTTACTGCAAAATATGAAGTTAAAAAACGCATTGCAGTACCTGCATGCCCAATATCTACGGTTTCTTTATCTGTAGATAATGCGTGTTGCATATGCACAGAATCATCTGAGTCTGATAAATTTTTAATTGTTAATTCTGGAAATAAATTCTGAAGAATTAACAATCTATTAGATTCACTCTTAGAACCAGAAATAGTAATCTCTTCGTTAATCTTAGTATTTTCAACAACATGTAAAAGTATATCCATCTCTAAATTCTGTAAAACCGTTTAATATTTTATTTCTTATTATTTTGGGTGTAAAAGTGGCAATTAATTACCCTTTTAGTTAGGTGCCAAAGTTAACGTACTAAAAAATTATAACAAAGTTTCTGAGCAATAAAATACCGCAAACAAAAAGGCTTTTTTGTAAACCCTTTTTTATTTCTGTATCTAATAAATAATTAATATTTTTACCTATTAACAATCAATCAAAAAAAATTCTTTTCAATGAAGAAGAAAATCATATTTTCAAGTATTCTTTTTTTGCTAATCACAATTTCTAGTCAGTTTATTTTTCATTTAGATATTAATAGACAATCTTATGATACAAAAATTATTGAAGTTTCTGGAAAACAAAGAATGTATAGCCAGCAAATTACAAAAATAGCTTTGTATGCCAATGAAGTTAAAAACTTGTATCGTTACTATATAGATTTAGATTCTTTAGCAACTATTGTTGATGATTTTTCTCAGGATAATTATTATTTAAAAAATATAACCTCTAAAAATTATAAAAACCCAACTACAGACAAGCTGTTTAAAGAAAATCAGATTTATTTTAAAAGAATGATTAATGCTGCCAACTTAACAATAGACAACCCTAATGATCAAGAAATATTTGAGCATTTTGTTGCGGGGGTAAAAGCTAACGAGGCAAAATTTTCTTCGACAATGGATAAGTTGGTAAATGAATACCAAGCAATTTCTAAAAGAAAATTAAACGGTTTTAAAAAGATTTTAATTTTATACGGAGTTGTTACCTTACTTTTTTTAGTTTTTGTTATTTGGTTTATTATACTGCCTCTCTACAAAAAAAGTGTTTCTTTAGATGGCAAGTAAAGTACATAAAAAATAACTATATTTAAAATGAAACAATAGCAAAGGCTTTGGCAAAATAAATTAATTCGAAACTATTTTGATATCCTATTTTTCGTTTTAAATTTTTACGATGTGTTTGAATGGTATCTGTTTGAATATTGAGTGAATTTGCAATTTGCCTAGAAGTTTTACCATAAACTATTTTACGTATAATTATTTTTTCTTGTAAAGTTAAAGCATTATAAATATCAATATTTTTGTTACGATAGTCTTGAAATGATTTTATTTCGTTTAAGGCTATTACAGTGTCTTCAATATTATCTTTATGGATATTAATTCTTATTTGATAATTATCATCCAACAACTTTTCTACCTTTAATTCTGATAGTTTATTATTTTTAGATTGTAGTTGATTTTCATTTAAAAAAGAAATGGCTTCTGGTTCTGTTAAAAAAAAAGATGGTTTTACATAAGGTTTAAAAGACTCTACAGATTTAATAACTGTTTGTTGTACCCAAACATCTTTAGTAACAATAAATGCTAGCTTTTTTAAGCCGTTTTGGTATTGAGGTATTAAAATCTCTTCTTCTATCCATTTATTTAATTTGTCTGAAATAAAAAATTTGAATTTTCTATTATCCCACAACAAATTACTGGGTTTGTATTTTAAAAAAATATTTAAAAAATTAAGCAATTCTAACTTAAAAATATTTTCACTCAATTGCTTACCAGACCAATACTGATATAAATATCCATTCTTATATTCAATATTAATATAATTAGATTGATAAACTTTCATTTAGTTTTTTTTTCATAGAAGTACATTATAGTTCTATACTTAAAATAAATATTAATTTTTAGCACAGGTTAATTAATAAAATTTTAAATCAATTAAATTACTATATGTGATAACAATAAATACTTATTTTGATAAGCTTATTCTTAAATTAAAAAGATTGTATCTAGGTGATACAAGTATTTAAAAATTGATTTTTTTGTTAAATCTTTTAATTAATTAACTACTTACACAAATCTATGAAAATAAAAGGTTTAAAGCAATTTTGTGTCTTCAATGACACAAAACTTTACGCAACTTTCATGGTTAAAATTGTACTACTTATAAAAAAATCTATTTGCTAAGTACTTCTTTAAGGTTTTGTTTGTATGTTCTAGATAGATTTATCCAAACTCCGTTTTCTAACATGATTTTTGTTGACTTAATATTTTTAATATGATAAATGTTTACAATAAAAGATTTATGAATTCTTACAAATGAAGATGGTAATATTTTTAAAATGGCATTTAAAGAATTTCTATCAATTTCTGGATTATCTTTGTTAATAGTGTAATATTCTATATAATGTCCATCAGATTTTATATAGAGAATATCAGAAATATTTAAAACAGCTTTACTTTTTAAATTTATGAATTTATTTTCTTTTGTTTTTTCTTCTTTTAAAAAGTGTAGTTCTTTTTCTAAAATTTCAAATTCTTTTTCTAAGATAGTATTTTTTTGAATTATTTTTTTCAGAATATAAAATATTGCAATAGTTAATACAATAACCTCTAAGCCTATTCCTAATATTACAGGGTTTATTGAAAACCAATAATGAGGTACAATATCCAGTTGAATTCCTATATATGCAAGAAACCCCAATAAAACAAAAAACACAGAAAGTGTAAAAAGTTGTATTCTTTTAATTTCTTTTTTTCTGATTTTAAAAACTCCTATTGAAATACAAATAATAACCACCAAATAACTAATTCTAAAAAAATAAGTAACTGCAATATGGTACGTGTATAAAATATTTTTATCAACAAAATACAATATGATAAATGGTAGAAAAACATATTGAACAACATTCAAAATGTTTGAAATAGGTTTAACATACAATTTCATTTTTAAAAATGAAATAACAAAATTAATAGAGGTTATTATTAAAATTGCCACTGTAAAATACCTCGTATCACTTGTAATATCGGTATTATTAGGATGGATGTATTGAAATGTAAACCCTAAAGTTGTAAATGTATAAAACCATAAACTTAAAACGTAAAAAGAATAGTGTCTAAAAATATTTTGTTTAGTAATAAAACTAATTATCAAAGATATTATACCTACAAAAAAAATAAAACTAAAAAATCCTATATAAAAAATATTTTCTCTTGTTTCTGTTTTTAAAAATTCTTGTTTGTTCCATAACCATAGAGGCATAACCATAATGGCTTTTCTATTATCTACCATTAAATAGTAAGTGGTATTTTCTAGAGTATTTTTTATTGGAAAAACAAAACGTCTGTTTATGTAAGATCTTTCATAAAACTTGTGCGTTTTATCTCCACCATAACCAATTTTTTTAAAACCTTTTTGTTTAGTTTTTTTATAAAGCGCAATATTGTTTATAAAAGGGTTATTTAATTCAATTATTTTTTCTGTGCTACTTTTAGTCCAATCTACATTAAATTTAATCCATAAAATATCATTTGATGTAGGGCGAACTGCTTTATTTTCGGTTTCAACAACTTTATTAACACCTACTAAACTATCTATTTCTTTTACCGAAAATTCTTCTTGCGTTTTATATACAACAGATAAGGGTAAAAGATTTATTTTTTTTAAAGATTGAGAATACGAAAAGTTTAATGTATTAATGATTATAAAAACCAACAACAAACTATTTTTCATATTATCTATATTCTTTATAAAACCAAAGAACTATTTCATGTTTTTATTAGTAATGTACATCCCATAAAAACTACTAAAAAAAAGTTTGTATCCAAAAAAAGTCTTCCATTTACCATCAGAAAAATTTTGTGCTGCAACCTCATTAAAATCTCCAGAAAAAATAGACGAAGAACTATTAATTAATAACGATATTACAGATACGATAATAAAAAAAGGAATAAATACTTTTAAAAAGTTTGTCCAAAAATCTGGTTGTTTTATTTTAGTTAATAAACTCATTTATTTTAATTTTTTATTATTGTGATGACGATCGTGATCTCGTTTTGTTTTAATATCTAATTTCTTTTCAAAAGCATCTTGTAAATCTATTCCGGTTTGATTTGCTAAACACAACACTACAAATAACACATCTGCTAATTCCTCTCCTAAATCTTTATTTTTATCAGACTCTTTTTCACTTTGTTCTCCATAACGTCTTGCAATTATACGTGCCACCTCGCCTACTTCTTCTGTTAATTGCGCCATATTTGTAAGTTCATTAAAATAACGAACTCCATGGTTTTTTATCCAATCGTCTACTTGTTTTTGTGCATTCTCTATATTCATGTTTTCGTTTTAAAAAGTTCTAATCTCCAAAGATAAAAATTTAGTTTGTTTTATAATTTTTTAACGACTAAATTAGCTCAGTAAGATATTTAGCTTTGCTAAAACACTTAAAAACAACCATTAAAATTAGAATAATATCTCATGGAAAATAACCTTATTATTAAAGATAGTCCTTATAGTGTAGACATTACATATAATAATTTAACAACTATAATTAATAACAATCCTAACTTAAAAATACTTTTAGA
>CALHCK010000110.1 GCA_937936695.1 uncultured Polaribacter sp. | reverse complement strand
GCTTCTTTAGGGTATATTTTAATGGATGAAGCAAGTGGTAATTATTTTGGAAAACAATTAGTAAGAGATTTTTATTACAAAAAAATGCCTAAAAGAATAGCTGCTAAATTTAATGAAGAATTTAATTTAGATGCAGATTATATTAAGAAAAACTTATACAGAGAGCCTAATCCAAATATGTACTTAGCCTCTTTTGCTAAATTCATGTTCGATTTTAAAGAAGAGAAGTACATTAAAAAATTAATTAAAAACGGATTTAAAGAGTTTTTTAAATACAGAGTATTACCTTATAATAAAACTGCAGAAACTCCAATATATTTTATTGGCTCTATTGCATATTATTTTAGAGATATTTTAGAAGATGTAGCTAAAAAATACAATTTAGAAATTACAGATATTATACAAAGACCAATAGATAACTTATTAGCATATCATAAAAAAAATATTAACTAATATTTTCTAAAAGTCTTTCTAAACGCATTCCTCTAGACCCTTTTATAAGTATAAATTGATTGTTTAAAGGGTGTGTTTTAATATGATTTTCTAAATCTTTAAAAGTTTTAAATTTTAAATTATCTGTTGTAGTACCATAATAATGCTCTCCAACAAAATACACGGTGCTAAACTGTAAAGTGTTTGTAAGCAGAACTATATTTTGGTGTTCTGTTGCACTATTAGTACCTAATTCAAACATATCACCTAAAATAACGCTTTTGTTACTAGCCTCTATGTTGGCAAAACTTTCTAGTGCTGCCTTTGTACTTGTAGGGTTTGCATTATAAGCATCTAAAATTATTTTATTATTTGCTGTTTGTATAATTTGCGACCTGTTATTGTTGGGGATGTATGCTTCTATAGCTTCTTTTATAGCCTTTGTAGGTACCTTAAAGTAAGCTGCTATAGTAATTGCAGCAGCAATATTTGTATAATTATAACTACCAATTAAATTACTTTGTATTTGTAAAGATTGGTAAGCTATACTAATAAAGGGATTTAAACCAGACAAAGTAATATTGTTGGCAAATTCTACGGTATTTAAATTTTTAGAATGTGTTACCTGTATTTTATCTTCAGGGTTTATAAATACAGTTTTATTATTTTTTTTAATAAAACGGTACAATTCAGTTTTACCTTTAATAACACCCTCTACACCGCCAAACCCCTCTAAATGTGCTTTGCCAAAATTAGTAATATACCCAAAATCTGGCTCGCAAATGGTACATAAAAAATCTATTTCTTTTTGATGATTAGCACCCATTTCTACAATACCCATTTCTGTAGTAGGCGTAAAAGAGAGTAGGGTTAATGGTACCCCAATATGGTTGTTTAAATTACCTACTGTTGCTAAGGTTTTATATTTTTTACCTAACACTGCATTTATAAGCTCTTTGGTAGTAGTTTTACCATTGCTACCTGTTAAGCCAATAATGGTAGTTTTTAATGCTTTTCTGTGGTAGTTTGCTAGTTTTTGTAGTGTTTTTAAAACATTATTTACCAGTATAATATTAGCATGCGTTTTATAAGCAGGTTCATCTACAATAGCATATGCAGCACCTAAAGCTATTGCCTTAGCAGCAAAAGTATTGCCGTTAAAATTAGCCCCTTTTAAACAAAAAAATAAAGTGTTTTTTCTAATGGTGCGGGTATCTGTATCTACTAAATAATTTTTAGCATATAATTGATAAAGTTCTGTAATATTCATTTTAATAAAAAAACCTTATTGAAATTCAATAAGGTTTTGGGTGTGTTTTAATTTCTTCTAATATTTCTTGCGGTTCGTTTCTTATAGGTCATAGCACCTAAATTATCACTAACACATCTAAAACCAATAAAGCTTGTAGCCATATATTCTGGTAAATATCTTCTTTGTGCAGGGTCTAACCAGTACTCTCTATCTGCCCAAGAACCTCCTTTATATACTCTAGTTTTATCACTAATTAAAGTAGTTCTTCTTTTAGAGTCGTTTACCAAACGCTCTTTACCTGTAACCTCGTCTATTTGTTTAGTAGGTCTTTTAGGTGAGTTGTACATGCTAGGTCTTGTAGCAAACTGTCCTTCATCATCTTCAAAAAATCTAGTAGAGCTTAATTCTCCATCGCCTAAATTAATATTATCCGCATGGTTAAAGTTTCTTCTAAGTGTTACATCATCTTTAGTAATAGGTATGTATTTTATAGAACCTGGTAATTGTTTTGGCATTATTTTACCATTAGGTAAGGTATCATATTCTACAGCACCCGCAATAGAATCTCCAACAATAACAACTCTACCATTTTTATCAATCCATTTTTTAGTAAACAAGTTACCTCTAAAATAGTTAAAGTCATTCGCATCATTATCTATAATAGGTCTATAAACATCTGCTACCCATTCTGCAACGTTACCAGACATGTCATACAATCCAAATGCGTTTGGTGGGTAAGATTTTACTTTAATAGGAATATCAGAACCATCAGAACTCCAACCCGCTAAACCACTATAATTACCTTTACCTTGTTTAAAGTTAGCCAATTGGTTACCTCTAAATCTCTTTTTAGTATCTCTTGTGTATTTACCTGTCCAAGCATATTTTTTTCTACCTCTAACAATGTTGTATTCTCTATTTTCTATGTTAGATTTTGCTGCAAACTCCCATTCTGCTTCAGTAGGTAATCTAAATGTTGGTCCTAAAATACCATCATTTCTAGTAATTTTTCTACCCTGAAAAGAATTTGTTCCTTTTTTAATTTTCTCTCTAGTTCTTACCCCTTTTTTATAAATAGTAGAATC
>CALHCK010000109.1 GCA_937936695.1 uncultured Polaribacter sp. | reverse complement strand
TTTATTCTGAAATGCATTTGCCCAATTTCTTAAAAACAGACGATATGCCCAAAGCATTATAGCTGTAAATATCATTAAAGTACCTAAAGAACTATATTCTGAACCAGATAAAAGTACTAAAAGCCCAATAACAAACATGATACTTGTTATTATAATGATTCTTTTAATAGGCATGTTTTTGTCTTCTACAGTCATGTATTGAGAAACCAATACAGAGTTAAAGAAAATAGCTACTAATAATGATGATCCTAAAACAGTAGATAGCGTAATAGGTAATAAAACCATAAAATCTCCCATTAACCCAGGCCAAAGACCTAGCGGAATAAAAGCGGCTACAGTGGTTGCAGTAGAAATAATGATAGGGAAAGCAATTTCACTAATTCCTTGTTTAGCAGCAGCAACTCTATTCATCCCTTCTTCTTCCATTAATCGGTATACGTTTTCTACCACTACAATACCGTTATCAACTAGCATCCCTAGCCCCATAATTAACCCAAAAAGAATCATGGTATTCATAGTGTATCCTAACATATTTAAAATCATAAGAGACATAAACATAGACATTGGAATTGCAAAACCTACAAATACTGCATTTTTAAAGCCTAAGAAAAACATTAAAACAGTTACTACTAAAATAACTCCAAAAATAATGTTGTTTACCAAATCGTCTACCTGACCAATAGTTTTTGGAGATTGATCGTTTGCAATAGTTACTTTTAAATCTTTTGGAAAATAATTTTTAACAGCATTATCAACAATTACTTGTATTTTATCTGCCGCTTCAACCATGTTTTTACCAGCACGTTTTTTAACATCTAACATAACAACAGCCTCTGCTTTTTTAGTTGTTGTGTTGTATTCTCTTGCGTAGGTAGTTTTGTCTTTGTCTTTAAAATTAATACTTGCTACATCTTTTAGATAAATAGGATTGTTAAATTCAGATTTAATAACAAAATTTTCTAATTCTTTAGGTGTTGCAATTTCACCTATAACTCTAATGGTTCTTCTTTGTCCGCTTGCAATTAAATTACCGGCAGACATGGTAATGTTTCCGTTACCAATTGCTCCAATAATATCGTTAAAGTTTACTTTAGCAGCCATCATTTTATAAACATCTACGGCAACTTCTACTTCTTTGTCTTGTGCGCCTCTAATGTCTGCTTTTTTAATTTCAGATAGATCTTCTATTTTGGCTTGTAAATATTCTCCGTATTCTTTTAGTTTATGTATTGGGTAATCTCCCGAAATATTAATATTTAGAATAGGCATTTCTTCAGACAGACTTAAACTAAAAACATTAGGTTCTACTTTAGCGCCATTAAAGGTAGGCCAATCCTCGCTAGATGTTTCTGTGTCTATTTCGTCTTTAACTTTTTGCTTAGCTTCTTCTACAGTAATATTTTCATCAAACTCTACAATAACAATAGAATAATCTTCTTGAGAGGTAGAGGTAACTTTAACAACATTACTAGCTGTTTTTACCTTGTCTTCTAAAGGATCTGTAATTAATTTTTCTATATCTTCTGCTGTGTTACCAGGGTATATAGTACTAATGTAAATTTTCGTTTCTTTTACTTCCGGAAAATTCTCTCTGGCCATACTAAAATAAGCACTCATACCATAAAAGAATAAAACAGCCATTATTACATAAATGGTGGTTTTATTACCAATTGCCCAAGAAGATAATTTAAATTCTTTATCTACTTTCTTTTTTTGTTCTTCCATTTTGGTAGCTTTTATTTATTGATAACTTTAACCGTCTGTCCGTTATTTACACTACGCGCTCCTTCTTCAATAATTTCGGCTCCTACAGGTAAATTTTTTAAGACTTCAATAAAATCTCCCTGAGTTTTACCAGTTTCAATAATCGTTTTTGTTGCAATAGCTTCATTGTTAGCTTTTTTGTTTTTAACAACGTAAATAAATTGTTCTCCGTTGGCATTTTCAGAAATAATACTCTGCGGTATTAAAATAGAAGTATTTGCAGAATAATCATTTATTTTAAGTTTAGCTGTTAAATTTGGTTTTACATTTCCGTTGTTGTTGGTAACAGGTACTTCTATTTTAAAAGATCTGTTGTTTGGGTTTATAAAACTACCTACCTGATTAACTTTACTTGTTATAGTTTCTCCTAAAACAGGAAACTCTACTTTAACCTCTTTATTTTTAGTAATGCTGGTAATGTATCTTTCAGGAACATCTGCCTCTATATACATGTTTTTTAAATTAACAATTCTAAAAATTTCAGAACCCTGTCCTGGTGCAATTACCGTTCCTGGTTCTTTCATTACATCGTCTATCACTCCAGAAAAAGGTGCTTTAATAGAAGCCTTAGCTTGTTGTTTTTTTAATTGTTGTAACATGTTGTTTTGAGATTCGTAATTTGTTTTTGATTGTAAAAACTGAATTTCTGAACCTATTTTTTGTTTCCATAAACGTTGCTGACGCTCGTAAGTAGTTTTAGCAAGTTGCGTAGTTGCTTCTAATTGAGCCACCTGATTGCTCATTCCTCCATCATCTATAGTTGCCAGTAACTGACCTTTAAAAACTTTTTGACCTTTTTTTACCAATACGCTTTTTAAAACCCCAGGAATTTCTGGGTATATTAAAATGTTCTGCTTTGTTTTTACATTACCTTGTAGTTCTAAATAATGATTAAAAACTTCTGCTTTAGCTTTAAAAGTTGTAATTAAAGGAAGTTTTTTAACAGTATCTTTCTTAGAAATAGCTTTATTTATAGCTTCTAAATCTTTGTTGATGCTTTCTATTTTACCTGATATTTCTTTCTTTCTCTTTTTTAATTCTTTTAAGTTTCCTGATGCAATTAAATCGTTTACAGAAACAGTTTCTTTTTTATTACAAGCACCTATAAGAGCTGCTATTATTATGAGTACAGATATTTTTTTCATTTCCAGATAGTTATTTAGTTGATAGGTTTAGTGCGTTTTCTAATGTTGTTTTTTTAGCAATTACATTTAACATAGATTGTATGTAGTTTTGTTGCTGTGTGTATAGTTGATTTTGAGCTTGCATTAAATCAAAACTCGATGAAATTCCTTCAAAAAACTTAATACGTTGTTTTTTTTCTATTCTTTCTGCTAATCCTACATTTCTTTTTGCAGTATTATAATTTTCTATACTTAATTGATAATCTCCTTTTGCTTTTTGCGCAAGTAAGCTTAATCTTTGTTTAGTTTCTTGTAGTTTAATGTTTGCATTTTCTAAAGCAATTTTTGCTTGCGTTGTTTTTGCTTTTCTACCAAAAGAGCTAAAAATGGGTACATTTAAACTAACACCAAGTACAGATGTATTAATCCATTGTTGGCTGCTATTAAAAAAAGTAAAAGTTTCTGAATTTGCAATAAAGTTGTAATTAACAAAACTATATAATGTAGGTAACGCTTTACTTTGCTCTAAACGCATCATCAAACGTTTAGTTTCTTTGTTGTTTTCTGCAATTTTGTAATCAATATGATTAGAAAAGTTAAAAGATTCAGAAACCAATTTTAAGTCGATACTTTTTTCTAATAAAGAATCTAAGGAGTCAGTTAATATTAAAGGAGTTTCAATAGAATTACCCAAAGAAAGATTTAGCATTTTGTATGCAATACCTTTCATTCTTTGTACATTTTTTAGTTGATTTTTTAAACTACCTAATGTAATTTCTAGTTGCTCAACATCTTCTTCTTCGTTAAATCCGTTTTCATTAATTTTTTTAGAATCCAAGTAACTTTTCTCTAATATTTTAATGTTTCCTTTTAAAATTTTAAGGCTACTTTCGGCTATTAATACATTACCGTATGCATTTATAACAGCTTCCTTAGTTAAAATAGTTGTTTTTTCTGCAGCCTGTTCAGATATTTTTAAAAACGTTTTTGCAGCTTGTAAACCAACAAGGTAAGAGCCATCAAAAATTAATTGCCTTAAGGTTACACCCGCATTGGCAGCATGTTTAGCGTTAAAATCAATAATACCATCCTGGTCAAAGTCAACACCAGGAAACTGTCTTTTTAAAGCATTTTGGTAGTCTATTTTACCGTCTATTTGCGGCAAACCAATGGTAGTAGTTTCCCAAACCTTTTTCTTTGCAGATTCTATATCGTTAAGACTAGTTCTGGCATTGTAACTGTTCTTTACGGCAAAACTAATGGCTTCTTCTAAAGAGAGTTTCATTGTTTTTTCTTGAGCTTTTACAGATATTGTAAAAACAAAAAAACAGCATATTAAAATATACTTTTTCATTTTATAATTGGTTGTTTTTAAGTTGGTTTTCTAATTCTATTAATCCTTTTTGTGTAGCTATTGCTCTAGTGTGGTAAGCCAAAACTTCTTGTTCTAACTTAGGTATTTTGTAATTTTCTATGGTGTTTTCATGAATACTAAATACCAAAGAAAAATAAAATTGTGTTGCTAATTCTATATTTACATCTTCTCTGTAATATCCTTCTTGTACCCCTTTTTCAAAATTTCTTCCCAAACATTTAGAGAATAAAACAATCTCTTTATCCATAATTTTTTGATGTACCTTAGGGTAGTATTTTTTTAGTTGATAGATAGGAGAGGAGGAAGAGGTTTGAAACATTTCTTTAAAAATTTTCTTGATTTCAAAATTTTCTTTGATAGCATTATAACCAGCTTCAGTTATTTTTTCAATAATAGTAATACAAGCTTCATGCAATTTAGTGGTAGATTCTTCTACTAAAGAATGCTTGTTGTTAAAATATTTGTATAATGTTTTTTTTGATATTCCTAACTCTGCGGCAATGTCATCCATTGTAACGCTTTTAAAACCTAGTTTTAAGAATAATTCACCTGCTTTGTCTACAATTTTATCTTTCATAATATTGATGACAAAGATACTAAGGAAACTTTAAAAACAAAAAAAGTTTCCTTAGTATTGATGATTTTTTAACAAATCATGCAAAAAGAAAAAGACCTTTGCATTATTTTTACAAAAAAATACAAATTTGGATATTTTACATTATCAAACGGAATTTCTAAGTTACTTAGAATCAAAAAAATGGGTTAAAGAACCTAAAAATTTATATGAACCAATAGATTATATCTTGCAATTAGGGGGTAAAAGAATACGACCTGTATTAACTCTTATGGCGGCAGATATATTTTCTGGAGATACTAAACAATCATTACCAGCAGCATTAGCTATAGAAGTGTTTCATAATTTTACATTAGTACATGATGATATTATGGATGATGCACCTTTAAGAAGAGGTAAAAAAACGGTACATGAAAAATGGGATATTAATACAGGAATTCTCTCTGGAGATGCAATGTTGATTTTAGCATATCAATATTTTGAAAATTATGAACCATCAGTTTTTCAAAAACTAGCACAACTTTTTAGTAAAACGGCATTAGAAGTTTGTGATGGGCAGCAACTAGACGTAGATTTTGAGACAAGAAATGATGTTACCATAGCAGAATATATAGAGATGATTCGTTTAAAAACGTCTGTCCTGGTGGCTGCTGCATTAAAAATGGGTGCAATTGTAGCGAAGACAAATGAAGAAAATGCGAATTTGATTTATGATTTTGGATTAAATTTAGGATTGGCTTTTCAATTGCAAGATGATTATTTAGATACTTTTGGTGATCCAAAAACATTTGGAAAGCAAATTGGAGGTGATATCATAGAAAATAAAAAAACTTTCTTGTATTTAAAGTCTTTAGAGATAGCAAATAACTTGGATAAGAGTAGGTTATTGGAGTTTTATAAAGAGAAACTAAGAGATAATACTGTCAAAATTGAAGAGGTTACTCATATTTTTAAGAAAATTGAGATTCCTGAATTAATAAAAAAAGAAATAAAATTTTATACAGAAAAAGCGTTTAAAACTTTAGATCAAATGTCTATAAATCAAAATAGTAAAGATGATTTAAAGAATTTTGGGGTATGGTTGATGAATAGATCTGTATAGATTTTTTAATTTATTTCTTTGCTGAATGAGAATAAGTATTATCTTTGCAGCCAAAATTGTTTGGTCCCATAGCTCAGTTGGTTAGAGCATCTGACTCATAATCAGAGGGTCCTTGGTTCGAGCCCAAGTGGGACCACTTTTTTATTTTTATTGCTTTTTTAATAAGAATAAATTACATTTGTTTTATTAATGTAGCAAATCAAATAATTTCAAATTTTAATCTGGGGGGATAAAATGAAGAAAAAGAAATATTTAGCATTTATAGTAATGCTTATCTGTACATGTGTAGCGAATAGTCAAATAATGCCAGCGCCTACACCACCACCACCACCACCTGGTTTGCCAGTTGATGGAGGTTTGTTTTTTTTAATAGCATCAGGGCTTATTTATGGTGTAAGAAAACTTAAATCTTAGTTAATCTGCTAACGTATTTTCCGATAACATCAAACTCTAAATTAACATTCTCCCCCAATTCAATGTTTTTAAAAGTAGTGTTTTCAATCGTGTAAGGTATAATAGCAACACTAAATTGATTTTTCTTAGAGTTAACAACAGTTAAACTCACGCCATTAATAGTTATAGATCCTTTTTCTATAGTTACGTTACCTATACTATCATCATAGGTAAACGTAAAAATAGTGCTGCCGTCTTGTTTTATAATATCTGTACATGCCGCTGTTTGGTCAACATGTCCTTGCACTATGTGTCCGTCTAGTCTATCGCCAAGTTTCATACCTCTTTCTAAGTTAACCGTATCAGATATAGATAGTAAACCAATATTGGTTTTATCTAATGTCTCTTTTATAGCTGTAACAGTATACTCGTCATTATTTATAGCTATCACAGTTAAGCAAACTCCGTTATGAGCAACACTTTGGTCTATTTTTAATTCATTGGTAAAACTACTTTTTACGGTTATATGTACGTTTTCCTGTTCTTTAGAGAGGTTAACAACCGTACCTAGTGTTTCTATTATTCCTGTAAACATATCGTTAAATTTTAATTACTTTTGTAGAGTTCAAAAATAGCAATAATACAATAGTTACTATGAGTAAATCAGATAAAATTATAGTTGGTATTTCAATAGGAGATTTAAATGGAATAGGAGTAGAAGTTATTTTAAAAACTTTTCAAGATAGAAGAATGTTAGATTTTTGTACTCCAGTTATTTTTGGGTCAACAAAAGTTGTTTCTTATCATAAAAAGGTATTAAAATTAGATACTGCTGTACAAGGAATTAATTCTCTAAGTCAAATAAACCCTGGTAAGGTTAATGTTTTAAATATTTGGAAAGAAGATGTTTCTGTAGAGTTAGGAAAAGCGACTAAGATTTCTGGTAAGTATGCAGCCCAATCATTAGAAGTTTCTGTTGAATATTTAAGAGATAATAAGATTGATGTTTTATTAACTGCGCCAATAAACAAAGATACTATTCAGTCTGAGGAATTTAACTTTCCGGGGCATACAGAATATTTAGAATCTAAATTAGATGGAAATAGTTTAATGATTTTAATGACAGATGCATTAAGAATTGGTTTAATAACAGGGCATATACCAATATCTAAAGTAGCAACAACTATTACATCAGATCTAATTATAGAAAAAGTAGCTACCATGCACAAATCATTAGTGGAAGATTTTGGAATAAATAAGCCTAAAATAGCTGTTTTAGGTCTAAATCCTCATTGTGGAGATAATGGAGTAATTGGCTCTGAAGATGATACTATAATTAAGCCAACAATAGACGGGATTAGAGAAACCGGAAAATTGGTTTTTGGGCCCTATGCAGCAGATGGTTTTTTTGGTTCTGAAATTTATAAGCAGTTTGATGGCGTGTTAGCAACATATCATGATCAAGGGCTTGCACCATTTAAAGCACTATCTTTTGGTAATGGTGTTAATTTTACAGCAGGGTTAAAAGAAGTTAGAACATCGCCAGATCATGGAACAGCCTTTGATATTGCAGGAAAAAATATGGCAAGTGCTTCTTCTTTTAAAGAAGCTTTATTTACTGCCATTCAGGTTTTTAATACAAGAAAAGAATATAAAGAGCTCTCTAAAGACCCTTTAGTAGTTAAATAAAAAACTTTTGTAAGAAAATATTGTTAAATAATATTTTTTTATATCTTTGCACGCTCAATTGATGTTTGGTAATGAAAGACTTAAAGAAATTCAACATACCGTTTGTAGGATTAAAAGAGGGTAATCATTTATTTGAATATGATATTGATAACACGTTCTTTGAATCTTTTAATTTTGATGAATTTGAAAGTTCATCAATACAAATAAGGTTAAACTTTTTAAAAAAAAGCACATTATTTGAATTAGGTTTTGAAGCTAATGGATATGTAGAAGTTCCTTGTGATGTTACAACAGAGTTGTATAAACAAGAAGTAACAACTAGTTTACCGTTAGTAGTAAAGTTTGGACCTGAGTTTAATGATGATAATGAGGAAATTTTAATATTGCCTCATGAAGCTTATGAATTTAATGTTTCGCAGTTTATATATGAAATGATTGTATTGTCTATTCCTAATAAACGAGTACATCCAAAAGTGCTAGATGGTACAATGGAATCTGAAGCATTAAAAAAGTTAAAAGAATTAGAAATAAAAAAAGAAAAAACTGTTGAAAAAACAGACCCAAGGTGGGATAAATTAAAGAATTTAATAACAGAAAAAAAGAGATAAAATGGCACATCCTAAAAGAAAGATATCTAAAACTAGAAGAGACAAAAGGAGAACACATTATAAAGCATCTGCTCAACAAATAGCTACAGATCCAACAACAGGAGAAGCACATTTATATCATAGAGCACACTGGCACGAAGGTAAATTATATTACAGAGGTCAGGTTGTTTTAGAATCTGAAGTAGTAGAAGCTTAGATAAGTTTTACAAAAAAAGATAAAAACCCTCATTTTTGAGGGTTTTTTTGCGTTTTTTAAGAAAAAACCACCTATTTTGGCTGTTTTTACTTAAAATTGTGAATTATTTTTCACTATTTTTGAATTTCGTAATCATTTAGAAAACGACTTAAAATTATGACTAAAATTACTGCAGCAATTACCGCAGTAGGGAAATATGTTCCTGAATACGTTTTAACAAATCAAGAGTTAGAAACGA